>JAAZHK010000063.1 GCA_012510745.1 Mycoplasmatota bacterium | reverse complement strand
GGTATTTATCAAGAATTAAATGAGGTTATTACTAAACCTTGTAATATAGATTTTTTTGATTTGTTAGATAGTTATACTAATAAAGTTTATGTAAGCGGATTAATATATTTAACAATTTATTCTTTTAAGGAATTATTTGGCGAAAAAGCTGATATTAAAGTAGAACATGCTATTGATAAAGGTCTTTATATTGAAACAAATATTGAAATAGATGAAAATAGTGTTACTTTATTAAAAGAAAAAATGCAAGAAGTTATAAATAGTCGCATGGATATTACTAAAGTAACTATTAATAGATTAGACGCTATTGATTATTTTAAAAGAATGGATGATGATGCAAAAAAAGGCATTATGAAATACAATAGCAGTTCTAATATTAATTTATATCGTTTGGGATATTTATATAATTATTTTTATTCATTGATGCCTATTAATACTGAGTGTTTAGGTCATTTTAATTTAACTTATTTAAATTCTAACGGTTTAATTTTAACTTTTCCAACTAAATATAGTGGTGGTAAAATCAAAAAATATCAACATCATCCACAAATATTTGAAATATTTAGAGAATATTATACATGGGCTAAAATTATGAATATTGAAAATGTTACCCAATTAAATGAAATAGTATCTAAAGGTAACATAGAAGATTTAATTAGGATAGATGAGACTTTACAAAGTATGCGTTTGTTAGAAATCGCAAGAGATATTTTCAGTAGAAAGAATAAAGTTAAAATTATTTTAGTTGCTGGACCTTCTTCTTCAGGAAAAACAACAACATGTAATAAATTGAGCATGTATCTTAGAAGTTTTGGTTTAAATCCAGTTATGTTATCTATGGATGATTTTTTCTTAGATCATAAAGATAAACCAAGAAATGAAAAAGGCGAATTAGATTTTGAAAGTATTTATGCATTAGATTTAAAATTATTTGATGAACAAATTAAAAGATTATTAGATGGAGAAGAAGTCATCGCCCCAATTTTTAATTTTGTAACAGGGGAAAAATCTTTTAAAAAAGCTTTAAAACTACAAGAAAATGATTTTTTAATTATTGAAGGTATACATGGTTTAAATAATGATATATTAAATAATATAGATCAAAGTAAAAAATATAAAATATATATTTCAGCCTTAACAGAATTAAAGATTGATAAACACAATCGTATTTCTACTACTGATAATAGATTACTTAGAAGAATAGTAAGAGATAATAAAACTAGAGGTACGAGTATAGAACAGACATTAGAGCAATGGCAAGAAGTAAGAATAGGAGAAGAACAGTTTGTTTTTCCATACCAAGATGAGGCTGATGCTACTATTAATTCGGCTTTAATATATGAACTAGGTGTATTAAGAACATATGCGGAACCTTTATTATATTCTGTAAAATCGGATTCACCGCATTATAATGATGTAGTAAGATTATTAAAATTTTTACAATTATTTTTAACCATTCCATCAGAATCTATACCAGATGATTCTATTTTAAGAGAGTTTATTGGTGGGAGTTGTTTTAAATAAAATAAATTGTTACAATTAAAAAGGAGGAAAATATGATAAAAGTAGCCATTAATGGATTTGGAAGAATTGGGAGACTTGTGTTCAGAATTATGGATAGTGATCAAGATTTTGAAATAGTTGCAATAAATGATTTAACAGATGCTGAACAATTAGCGTATTTGTTAAAGTATGACACAAATTATCGTAATTACAAAGTTGATAGTATTTCTTTTGAAGATAATTATATAATTATTGACAATAAAAAAATTAAGATTTATAGTGAAAAAGATCCTAATCTGCTACCTTGGAAAGATTTGGATATTGATATTGTTTTTGAATGTACAGGAGTTTTTACAGATAAGGAAAAAGCTTCTGCTCATATTAAAGCTGGAGCTAAAAAGGTAATTATATCAGCCCCTGCTAAAGGCGATTTAAAAACAATCGTTTATAATGTTAATGAAGAAATATTAACAGGAGAAGAAGAGATAATTTCAGCTGCTAGCTGTACTACTAATTGTTTAGCACCAGTTTTAAAAGTAATAAATGATTCTTTTAAAATAGAAAAAGGTTTTATGACAACCATTCACGCTTATACTAACGATCAAGTAACCTTAGATATTCCACATAAAAAAGGTATTGACTCTCGTAGAGGACGAGCAGCAGCTGAAAATATTATACCAACATCAACTGGAGCTGCAAGCGCAATAGGATTAGTTATACCTAGTTTATCCGGGAAATTGACAGGTACAGCAATGAGAGTACCTGTATCAACTGGTTCAGTTATAGATTTAGTTCTTGAATTAAATCAAAAGACTACTAAAGAAATAATAAATAATCTATTTATAAATAAAAGTAATGATACCCTTACATTTACTACAGACCCAATAGTATCTAGCGATATTATAGGATCAAGCTGTGGAGCTTTAGTAGATGGATTATTAACAGAAGTTTTAGAAGTTGATAATAAACAGTTAGTAAAAATAGTCGCATGGTATGATAACGAAATGGGCTATAGCCATCAAATGGTTAGAACCGCAAAATATTTAATGAAAAAATAAACATCTTCAAGATGTTTATTTTAATAATTTTAATTATATAGAAACATATAATTAAAAGAGGTGTATACATGAAATATATTGCTGAAGATGGTTTATCCACTAGAAATGTACCTGCTAGTACTATGGATTCAATTGAATTATCAGCAAAATGTTTATATTTAGCAGGTATCAAATTAGATACTTATTTAACAACTGATAATAATTTAGTAATAGTTAAATCAGATGTAAAATTACCTTCCAGTTTTGGACCAATCTCTAATTGTAGTTATGAGTTATTAAAAAAGTATAATATAGGTACCAAAGTAAAAAGCCATTATATTAATACATTAAATCAAGTTTTAGAAGTGTATCAAGATAATAAACAAATAATAATATTAAATTTAATAGATGAATCAAAAAATAAAGAACGATATATAGAGGTTTTAAAACAAATAATAAATAATCATCCAACAGATAATATATATGTTTTAAGTTCAAATAAAAAAATGCTTGATTTACTTAAAAAAGATTCTATAAATGCTAAAATAGGTTTGAAGATGACAAATAATAATGTAGAAGAATGGAGCGAAGATTATGATTTTTATGTAATTGATACTAATACCGTACCAGTAGATTTTATTAAAGATAGATTATTAAATAAAAAAGAAGTAATGACAAACCTTATTCAAAATAAAGATGAATTGACAGAATATTTTAAAATATACACAGCAAATATTATTGATGATATGTATATAATTACGCTCCATCCTAAAATAATAAAAGATTATTATAATAATTTAACAGAAAACAACCTATGATTAGGTGTTTTTATTTATAAAAAATGCTATAATTAGTTAAAGGATATATGGAGAAGAGGAGAAACATGAGGGTAGTAATAATCGATGAAAATAATTTTATAACATATCATATAACTAAGTTTTTAATCAATAAAAAATGGAAAGTTAAAATATTAACTAACACAATAAATAGAAATTTATATAAAGATTTTTCCAATATTGAAATAGAAACAGTTGATTTTAAAAATGCTAATGATGGTAAGCTAATTTCGCTTTTTAAAGATTATGATTATTTATTATATGGAGACAGCATTGATTATAATAAAACTTTAAAAAAACCAGTTATTAATAGTCTTCGAATTGAGATTGTTGAACAAACAAGGAGATTTATTGAAATAGCAAAACGAGCAGGTATAAAAAAAATTGTTTTCCTAGGTAGTTTTTATACTTATTTTGATAAAACTCTGCCTAAATTAAAATTAAGTAAACATCACCCTTTAATTAAAGTTAGAAATGAACAATTAAATCTTATATTAAAATATAAAAATGAAATAGAGATTGTTAATTTAGAAATACCACATTTATTTGGTAAAGGTCCTGTAATGGAAAAGACTAATAGTTATATAATTGAAGAAACATTATTATCACAAGCTATTTTTTTACCCAAAGGAGGTTCGACCTTTATTACCCCTAATCAACTAAATAAAGCTATTTATGGTGCTTTTAAATATGGAGAAAACGGCTGTAGTTATCCTTTAGCAGGAACTAATATAACTTGGGAAGAGCTAATTGATATAATTAGTAAAACGGCTATCCAAGAACAACAAATTTACACTATCCCAACTAAATTGGCTAAAGTTGGTATGAAAAAGAAGTTAAAAAACCATAAAAATCATGGTTTAGAATCAGTTTTAAATCCAATTAAATATATTGATTTTCAATCTAGATATACTTATATAGAAAAAGAAATAAGTATGGATAAGCTTAGATATAAAGCCGAAGATGCTAAAAAAGCTATAAAAGAAAGTGTTAAACAATATTTAAGAAAGGAAAATAAAAATGAATAAAACAATTAAAGATTATGATTTAACAGGGAAAAAGGTTTTAATAAGATGTGATTTTAATGTTCCTATTATTAATGGTGAAATAATAGATGAAACACGGATTGACGCTAGTTTAAAAACTATTAGATATGCTATTGATCGTCAAGCTAAAGTAATTTTAATGTCTCATCTAGGTAGAATAAAAGAAGAAGGTGATAAACAAGATAATTCTTTATTATCAATTAGTATTAAACTTAGTGAAAAATTAGATCAGAAAGTTTTGTTTATTCCTCAAACAAGAGGTTTAAAACTAGAAACTGCTATTAAAAAAATGAAAAATGGTGAAATTATTTTAATGGAAAATACTAGATTTGAAGATTTAAATAATGAAGCAGAAAGTAAAAATGATTTAGAATTATCTAAATACTGGGCAAATCTTGCTGATATTTATATAAACGATGCTTTTGGGTCTATTCATCGAGCACATGCATCAACTTATGGAGTTCCCTCTTTGTTACCTAATGGAATCGGATTTTTAATAGAGAAAGAATTAAAAGCACTGTCTTACTTTGCTAATCCTGAAAGACCTTTTATTATTATTTTGGGTGGTGCAAAAATTAAAGATAAAATAGGAATTATTGATAAATTATTGCCAAAAGCTGATTTAATATTAATTGGTGGTGGTATGTCATATACTTTTCTAAAAGCAAAAGGTTATGAAATAGGAACTTCATTATTAGACAAAGAAAGTCTTCCATATGTTAAAAGATTAATAAAGGAATATAATGATAAAATAGTTTTACCTATTGATTTAAATGTAACAGTAGAATTTAGTAACACGACAATTAATCGTATTGTAAGTATTGAAAATATAGATCCTAAAGAAATGGGAATGGATATAGGTCCTAATACTATAGAACAATTTAAACAAATATTAAATACAGCTAAAAGTGTTTTTTGGAACGGGCCTCTAGGAGTGTATGAATTTTCTAAATATGAAATAGGAACTAAGAAGATATTAGAAGTTATAGCTAATATTAATGCTCATGTTGTATTAGGTGGAGGCGATATTGTAGCTGCAGCTAATAAATTTGATTATAAAGATAAAGTTACTCATGCTTGTACCGGTGGAGGAGCCACATTAGAATATCTTGAAGGAAAAAAACTACCAGGAATTGAAATAATTGAAAAGATTGAAAGTTAATAAGGAGAAGAATATGCGTATAGGTTTATTTACAGATACATACCCACCTTATATAAACGGTGTTTCTACAAGCGTTTCTATGTTAAAGAAAGCTTTAGAAAAAGAGGGACATCAGGTTTTTTTAGTTACTTCTAATGATGATAATCATAAATATTGTTTTGAAGAAAATAATAAAGTAATTAGAATTCCAGGTATTAAAACTTGGATATATGGATATCGTTTAACAAAAGTATATCCGATAAGATTATTAAAAACGATTAAAAAATGGCGATTAGATGTTATTCATTCACATACTGAATTTGGAGTAGGAACTTTTGCAAGAATCGTTGCTAAACAATTTAATATTCCACTTGTACACACTTATCATACAATGTATGAAGATTATGTTCACTATGTTACTCGAGGTTACTTTAATCATTCAAGTCGCAAAATAGTAGAATATCTAACTTTATTTTATTGTGATAAAACAGCAACAGAATTAATTGTTCCAACTAAAAAGACTTATGATTTATTTAAAGAAAAATATCAAGTAAATCGTAACGTTCATATCGTACCAACAGGTATTGAAGTAGAGAGATTTTATAAAGAAAACATTAATTTTAGTAAATTAAAAAAGATAAAAACAGAGTATAATCTAAGTGATCAAAATTTTGTTTTAATTTTTGTTGGAAGATTAGCTGAGGAAAAAAATGTTATTTATTTATTAAATATTATTAAAGATGTTTATAAAGATATAAAAAACATTAAATTACTAATAGTAGGAGACGGTCCTGATAAAGAAAAGTTTATAAAACATGCTAAAAAAATAGGAATAGAAAAACAAACTATATTTACTGGTTTTGTCCCTTGGGAAGAAGTCCCTTTATATTATCATTTAGCTGATGCTTTTATCACTCCATCAACAAGCGAAACTCAAGGATTAACAGTTATTGAAGCTATGGCAGCAGAAAAGATTCCAATATGTATTAATGATGATGCCTTTAATAAAGTAGTTATTAATGGTTTAAACGGGTACTTATTTAATGACCCTAAAGAATGTGAAAAGATTATTAAAGACGTTTATTATAATCAAGATAATAAAAATGATAAATTAAAAAATCAAGCAAGAATTACAGCTGAAGAAAATAGTTCAAAAACTTATGCAACAAATGCATTAAGAGTATATCGCCATGCTATTAGAAATAAAAAAGGAAGATTTGGTTTTTTATCAAAAATTATAGAAACGATAAGAAGGTAGTTATATGAAAATAATGATAGTAGGTAATCACAAAAATAATTTATTAGCTAATGATATTAAAAATTATCTAGAGATAATTAAAAAATATAATTCTGATAAAGTAGAATTAATTATTTGTCCCACAAGTATTTATATACCATATTTTCTAGGCAAAGGGTTCAAAGTCGGTATCCAAAATTTAAATGTTTCAGGAGAAAATTTAACTGGCGAAGTAACTCCTTTTCAAGCAAAATCATTAAATATTAATTATGTTATAATAGGTCATTATAATCGGCGTTTTCAATTTAATGAAGATGATATTCTAATTAATAAAAAAATAAAAAGTGCCCTAAATGCAGGGATAAAAATAATTCTTTGTATAGGAGAGTCCAGAGAACAAAAAGCATTAAATAAATTAATAACTATTTTACCGAAACAAATAGACAAAGCTTTAATGGGAATTGGTTACGAGGATCTTAATAACATTGTTATAGCCTATGAACCTATTTGGTCAATAGGAACTGATATAATTCCTACAAATGAAGAATTATTAGAAACGATTTCTTTTATAAAAAATTATATATTAAAAAAGTATGATGTTAACATACGAGTATTATATGGTGGTAGTGTAGATATTAATAATATTAACAAGTTATTAAAGGTAAATAATTTAGATGGTTTTTTAATTGGTGCAGCTAGTCTAGATGCCAACAAAATGATAAATATGATTGAAAAGATATGAAAAATATCTTTTTTTGACAAAAAAAGATAATATTATACATAATTAGACAAAAGTAGTGTTTTTTTGCTCTTTTAATTAAAATTCTATTACTATATAATAAAATAGCGTGGGAAGTACAAGAGAAAGGAGAACCATGAAAAAAACAAAAATTTTAATGATCGATGACAATATCGAATTAGTAAAAATGATAAAGGAGTATTTCGAAGATCACGCAAACATTGAAGTAACATATACAGCTTATGACGGTGATGAAGGACTAAAATTAATAGAAGAAAAAAAGAATGATTATGATGTTATCTTGCTAGACTTAATAATGCCTAAAAAAGACGGCATAGCAGTATTAGAGGAAATAAATCAAAGAGGAATAGATGCTAAAATTATTGTTTTAACGTCATATAACGCTCAAGATATGATTAGAAAAGTTTCTGAATTCGGGATTAATTATTTTATTTTAAAACCATTTGAGTTGTCTGATTTAGAAAGAAGGATAACTGAATGTGTAACTAATACCTCGAATGGAAATAAAACTATTGATATTTATCATAATAATTTACAAATCTCTATTACTAAAGTGTTACATGAATTGGGTATTCCCTCCCATATTAAAGGATATCAATATATAAGAGAAGGCATCTCAATTATATATGAAAAACCAGAAGTTATAGGTGGTATTACTAAAGAGTTATATCCTGATATTGCTTCTAAATTTGAAACAACTGTTTCAAGAGTCGAAAGAGCAATTAGACACGCTATTGAAATAAGTTGGAATAGAGGTAGTTGGGATCTTATGGAAGAAATCTTTGGACATAGTGTTGATATTGATAAAGCAAAACCTACTAATTCAGAATTTATTGTTACAGTAGCAGATAAGTTAAGATTAGATTTCCATAAAGTAGGCTCAAGGTAGACCAGAAGTATAGGTCTTTTTTTTTGAAATAAATTGACAAAGATTTTACAATAATATATACTTGTATTAAGTTAAAAAACAAATAATCTGTAAGGAGAAGGCGATTTATGGAACGAAAGATAACAAAAGAATTACTTAAGTGGAAAAGGGATATTAATAAAAAACCTTTATTAATATATGGTCCAAGACAAATAGGTAAAACTTATTCAGTATTAAATTTTGGTAATAAAGAATATAAAAATATTATTTATTTTGATACTAATATAAATTCGGAATTAACAAACATTTTAAGTAAAGAAACAGTACTTGAAAAAATGGTTAATAAATTATCTAGTTTAACAGGTGAAACTATTTTTGAAAACGATAGTTTAATTATTTTTGATAATTTTAATAATAAAAAACTTTTTAAAAGCTTAAAAGGTTTTAATGGAAGTAAATATCACGTTATTTTAATTACTAATATAAAAGAGATGATAGAAAGTCTTAAAGGTGAAGAGATTCAAATTAAAACAATGTATAGTATGGATTTCGAAGAATATCTAAAAGCTCAAAACAAGGAGCAATTAATATTATTTATTAAAGATTCCTTTAAAACAGGAAATTCTATGCCTTTTCATTCATTAGCATTAGAATATTTTGAAGAATACTTAATAACTGGAAGTATGCCAGAAGCTATTGAATGTTACTTAAAAACTAAAGATTTAAATAAAGTAAGAAGTGTTCATCAAAAAATTATTAACATTATGAAAAGTGATACTGTTTTAAATAAAAATTTAATTGATATTACTAGATCAGTTGATATTATAGACGCTATTGCCTCTCAATTACAAAAAAATAATCCTAAATTTCAATATAACGTTATGAAAACAGGAAGTAGAGCCAGTGATTATGAAAATAGTATTGATTTTTTATGTAATAACAATTTAATATATCGTTCCTATAAAATAAGTAATATTGTTATTCCCTTAAATAAAGAAAAAGACAATGATAGTTTCAAATTATTTTTACCCGACACAGGTCTTTTATATACTAAAATGCATTTAACTCAAAATAAATTATTTATGAATAATAATATGAAGAACATTTTATATGAAACAGCAGTTGCTAATACTTTAAATTCTTTAGGTTATAATTTATATTATTATCAATCCGAAGGAAAAGCTATGGTAAATTTTATTATCAACTCTAGACAAGGTAAAGTTATTCCTATTGAAATTGTAAACCCTAATTTAACTAAAGCTAAAGCTTTAACTTTGTTAATGAATAAATTCGATTTAAAGGAAGCGTTTCGTATTACAGAGAATAATTTTAGTTTTAAAAAAGAGGTTAAATATATACCAGTTTATGCTATTTTCTGTTTAAGAGATGTTTTATAGGAGGATATATGAAAAAAGTTATATTAACTGTTTTAGATGGAGTTGGTATTAGCTCTCAAAAAAAAGGAAATGCTTTTAAACAAGCACATACTCCTAATATTGACTATATAATGAGTAATTTTCCTAATTCTTTATTAGAAGCCAGTGGTTTAGCAGTTGGTTTACCAAAAAATCAAGTTGGTAATAGTGAAGTTGGTCATATGTCTATAGGGTCAGGTCGCCTTATTGAACAGGATTTAATTAGAATTAATAAAAGCATATTAGAAGAAACTTTTTATCAAAACAAAGCCTTTTTAAAAGCTATTAATAATTGCAAAGAAAATAATACTAATATTCATCTTATTGGTTTAGTCTCTGATGGAGGAATTCATTCTCATCTTGATCATTTATTAGCTTTGCTCGATTTTTGTTATATGCAAAATTTTAAACAAGTTTATATTCATGCTTTATTAGATGGAAGAGATACAGAACCTAAGGTTGCTAAAAAATATTTAAAGATACTTGAAGATAAAATAAAACAAATAGGTATTGGGGAGATTATTACTGTAGGAGGAAGATATTATCTGATGAATAGAGATAGTAATTATGATTTAACTCAAAAGGCTTATAACGCTATTGTTGATGGAGAGGGTCCTTTAGCTAATAATATTTATGAAGTAATAGAAACATCTTATAAAAACAATATAACTGATGAATTTATTTTACCAACTGTTATTAAAAAAGTTCCAATACAAGCAAATGATAGCATTATTTTCTTTAATTATCGATCTGATCGTATGCTACAATTTTTAAGCAGTATTAGTAATTCTAATTTTAATTTTTTTCCAAGAAAAAGATTTTTAACCCCTTTAACTTTCATTACTATGACTGAATATGATAAAAACAACAATATTACCGTAGCTTTTTCAGAACCTTATCTAAATAACACTTTAGGAGATTATTTAAGCCAATTAAATAAGAGACAAATACGAATAAGTGAATCTGAAAAACAACCACATGTAACTTATTTTTTTAGCGGTTGTACTAAAAAGCCATTTCCATTAGAGGATCGTTTAATCTTTGAGCGTGAAAACGTATTTACTTATGATGAAAGTCCAGCTATGAGATCAGCATCAATTACAGACGCTATTATAGAAAGTACTAAATCTAATTATGATTTGATTGTTGCCAATTATCCTAACGGAGATGCCTTGGGTCACACAGGAATATTAGAGGCAGCTATTAAAGGAGTAGAATCTATTGATCAGTGTATTGGAAAAATTTTAAAAAATATAGATCTAGATAAATATATTTGGATAATTACATCAGATCATGGTAATTGTGAACATATGATAAGCGATGATAATATGCCCGACAAAACTCATACTAATAATAAAGTACCCTTTATTATTGTCAATAAAGAATATCAATTAAATAATGGAAGTCTTGTTGATATTGCTCCTACCATTTTAGATATTATGAATATTAAAATTCCTAAAGAAATGACAGGGACGTCATTATTGAAAGGAGAAACTCATGTCTAAATCTGATTTTAAAAGATTATATAAAAAAGCTAAATCTATTCAAAAATATAATGAATACAGTCCATTTATAACAGCCGGTGGCATCTCATGTGCTTTAATGACTAGTAAAGGAAATATCTTTACTGGTGTTAATGTCGATACTAGATGTTCATTAGGTACTTGTGCTGAAAGAAATGCTATTATGAATATGTTGACTAATGGCGAAAACGAGGTAACGAAATTAGTTTGTCTTTACCGTGATGGGCGTTTAATGACCCCTTGTGGAGCTTGCAGTGAATTCTTTCTCCAGTTAGCTGAAAAAAATAAAGAACTAGAAATATTAGTTGATTTAGATTCATTTAAAACGATTAAATTAAAAGAAACGTTCCATAAATGGTGGGGTAAAGATCGCTATTAAAACTATGATGTAGCTAAGCATAATAACCATAATTTAATAAATAGTAATTTGCATTTTTCTATTTAACTAACAAAATATTAATATAAATTTGCAAAAAGTAAATTATTTTGATATAATATGAAATAATTTATTTTATAAATATATGGGGGAATAAAAGTGAATTATAAGTCAGTAGTAGATTATATTAAAAAAAGAGAAAAAGAAAGAAACAGAGAAGGTATTTCAATAGAATTTGACGGAAATAAAATTACACGCAAAGAATATTGGGAGAAAATAGAACAATATAAAAGATATTTTATATCACTAGGATTTTTTTATGGATGTGAAAAACCAGTTACTATATGCAATTTAAATGCTCCAGAATATGAATTTATTTATATGGCATTACTTGAGCTTGGTGCAATAGTTAGTACAGTAAGTTTATCCTTTTTTAATAGCGATGTAAAAAAACACACTACAGAAAAAGGATCAGAAACAATTATATTAAGTGTTGAATATATTACACCTAATATGAAAAAAGCTTTAAAAGATTTAGGAAATAATAATGGAAAAAATATTGTAAAACGAATTATATTTACTTCTGCAGGCGATTATAGAACTGAAGAAAAAGAGGCAATTTATAATAAACAATTTAATTTTAAAGAAATGATTAATTTCTTAGAATTACCTAAAAATATTGAAATTGTGTATCCCGGTGAATTAAAAAGAGCAACTGAAAACAAAATTGTATTACCAACAGAAAAACAAAAATTAAATCTTTTAGATTATAGCGCAACATATTCTAATACAGGCGGAACAACCACTGGAGTTCCAAATTGTGCTGTTCATTCTCATAAATCTATAATTGAGTTATTGAAAGCTCATGAAAAAGAGACATTTCCAGATTTTAGTGTTAATGAAGGAGACAAGTCATTATTACTTATTCCTATATCACACATAACTAGCCAATATTATGGATTGTTACTTCGTAGAGCATCTGGGGCTAATATTATTTACAATCCTGGAGCATTTGAGCCGGCTCAAATCACAAAGGCTCTTATTGAAGATGAAATAAGCGATGTAATATCTCCTTTTGGACTTTATGTTGCAGTGGCTCATTCTCCGTTAAAAAAAGGAGATTTAAATAAACTGAAACCTAGTTGTGGAGGTGAACCAACACCCTTAGGTCCAACTAAATTAGTTAATGAAAGGCTTAAATGGGCAGGATCAGAACCAATAGTTATAGGTGGAGGTAGTACAGAATTTGGCTCAGCTATAATGACTACTTATGGAGTTGAAAACAGAAGTAATGAAACAGGTATATTAATCCCCGGTGCTAAAGCAATGATATTAAACCCTTCCACATGGAAAGAAAGCAAAATTGGAGAAAGAGGAATCTTATATGCTAGGTGTGGTTGGCAAATGAAAGAATATTTACATAATAAAAAAGCGACGGAAGACTTTTTTAATTATACAGATGAAGACGGAAATATTTGGGGAACCAATAATGATATTGCTACGATTACTGGAGAATATAATGGACATCCAATATATTCAATAAATGGTAGAGTTCATGATTTTGTTGTACCAACTCAAGATAACAAAAGATATACTCCGGGTATTACTTTTACTGATGGGAAGGTTGATTCGATAGATTTAAATAAAGGTGCATTTTTATTTGACATGAGAGATAAATTATTAAATATACCTGGTATAATAGAAGCAGAAGCTTTATTAATTCCTCATAATAACGACAATGAATCTGGAACACCAGTAGTAAACTTAGTTGTAGCTCCAGAAGTGAATCCTGCTAATATTATAAAACATATTTATGAATCTTATGGAATAGAAGATAAATTTGTTCCTGAGGGGCTAATTTTTAGAACTCATTTTGCTCGTAGTTTATCAACTGATAAAAGAGAAATTATCACATTGCGTGATGAAAGAACTACTTATTATACTATAAATGATGAAGGAAATATTATGAAAGTAGCATTTCCAGAAAACGCTGAACCTTTATATCAAGTAATTAACGATTTAAATGATATAAAAAAAACAATTCCACCGAAACCGCAAAAAATATTTGTAAAAAAATAAACGAGTAATTCTCGTTTTTTAACAAAAGAATTAAATTGTTAAAAATAAAAAAACTATGGAATATTAAAACTTACATGATATAATTTATATAAAGCAATAATTGAATGGAGGTAAATAATTAATGTTAATAGGTATGTCAGCAATAGGTTGCAGTTTTATTTATACTATTATAATATCTATCCTTTATTTCTTAAAGAAAAAAACTAAAAATTTCGAAACAAATATATATAATGTATTATTAATCTTAGCTCTTGTTAATATGTTTATAGAACTTCATTTGTGTGTTAATGTTTTATTGAAAGTTGATTCATATTCATTGTATAATATGTTTTTAAACAGACTATTTTTAATAACAATTTTTAATTGGGTAACAGTTTTTACTGTGTATATTTTTAAAATTGCTTTTAGTGAAAAAGAAAAGATTATAAAAAAATTTAATTCAAAAAAAATGAAAATATTGTTTATTATATTTATAATTTTTATAGCAGTATGTTTATTTAAAATTATTACTTTAAGAATTGATCAGTTTAATGATGGTGTTTATTCTTATTCTTATGGGCCTGCAACTGATTTTATTGTAATAATATATGGAATGTACTTTTTTTCTTGGTTTATTGCTTTAATATTTAGAACGAATAAAAAGAGATTTATAAAATATTTACCATTATTTATATTCATTATTATTTCAGGATTAGCTTTGTTTTTAAGGCAAATTAATCCAGGAATATTATTAAATTCACTCCCTTTTTCTTTCGCAGTATTGTTAATGTACTTTACCATTGAAAATCCGGATTTAAAATTAGTTGAAGAAATAAAGCTTTCAAAAGATAAAGCAGAACAATTAAATACAGATAAATCCAACTTTATTTTTAATATAACTCAAGAAATGAAAAAAAGAATAATTTTAATGAAATCTAATATTACTGAAACACTTGCTAGCAATGATGTTGATGTTATAAAATCAAATTTACATAAATTACAATCTATAGTAGATGGATCTAATAAAATGATAAATCAAACCTTAAATATTAGTGAAGAAGATATAATAAAAATAGAAAAAATTGATAATAAATATAATGTAAAGAATCTTATAAAAGAGACAACTTTAGCAGCTAAAAATAAAATCAAAGAAAGTATTGATTTTAGAGTGTCGGTAGAAAATAATATTCCAGAGTATTTATTTGGAGATTCTATTAAAATTAAACAAATTTTAACTACTATTATAGAAAATTCAATTAAATATACTAAAAAAGGATTTATTGAATTAAGAGTTAGTAGTGTAATTAAATATGAAATATGTCGTTTAATTATAACTTTAGAAGATTCAGGCATAGGAATTGACCAAAAAATTATTAATAATATTTTTAGTAAAAGAGAAGATAATGATTATATATCTAGAAATCTTAATTTAAATAGTGTTAACAAAATAATAAATTTAATTGGTGGTACGTTTAATATTAATAGCAAATTAAATAGAGGTACTAAAATAACTATAACTATTGATCAACATATCCCTGAAGAAGACACCAAGAATGACCAAATGGCTGAGTATATTAAAGACTTAACTATACCTAAAATATTATTAGTGGATGAAGATTTAAACAATTTAGAAAGAATTAAAAAAATGTTTAAAAATCAAAATATTTTTATTGACACAGTAATAATGGGTGAACAATGTTTAAGAAAAGTCAGAAATGGTGAAAAGTTTAACTTAATAATTATTGATTATGAGATGCCTAAATTAAACGGATTACAAGTATTTAATAAATTAAAAACCGAAGGTTATGATATTCCCGTTATAATTACAACAGATAGTGATGACGTTAATATTAAGAAAAAATATAAAGAAATTGGTATTTATGATGTTATTAAAAAACCAATAAAAAAGAAAGATATAGAAAACATTATTACGTATTTGAAAGAAAATTAAAATGAAAGTTAATCTTTCATTTTTTGATTTAATTATATTATTAGTAGTGATATAATAATAAAATAAGGAGTATTTATGAAGTTGCTTAATAAATTAGATAGTTTTAGAGATTTTAATATTCATGAAAAGCAAATTCTAGCAGATGAAATTAGAAATTTTCTATTAGAAAAAGTCTCTAAAACAGGAGGACATTTAGCCTCTAATTTGGGTATTGTTGAATTAACTATCAGTTTATGTTCAAGCTTTGATTTTAAAAAAGATAAAATTATTTTTGATGTTGGTCATCAAAGTTATGTATATAAGATTTTAACAAATCGAAAAGATAAATTTAATTCTTTAAGAAAGTACAAAGGGTTAAGAGGTTTTCCTTCTTGCCAAGAAAGCTCTTATGATCATTTTGAAACAGGACACAGTAGTACCTCTATTTCCGCTGCTTTAGGAATGGCTAGAGCAAGGGATATTACTAATAAAGATTATAATGTTATAGCAGTCATAGGTGATGGTTCTATTAGCAACGGGATGAGTTTTGAAGCCCTCAACGATTTAGGTGGAAAAAAAACTAAAATGATTATTATATTAAATGATAATGGAATGAGTATATCAAACAATGTTGGTGGTCTATCTAGTTACTTAACAAGAATTAGTTTAAATGAACGATATATCAAACTTAAAAACAAAATTAAATATGCGCTAAATGATAATGTTTTAGAAATTTATATTTTTAAAATACTAGTAAAATTGAAAGATACTTTTAAAAAAATATTTATACCTGCAAAATATTTTGAAGATTTAGGAATTAAATATATAGGCCCTATTGATGGACATGATATAAAAACTTTAGAAAAGGTTTTAACAAGAGTGAAAAAGTTAGAAGATCCCGTTATTATTCATGTTTTGACCAAAAAAGGTAAAGGGTATAAATTAGCAGAGGAAAATCCTAATTTATATCATGCTGTTAATCCTTTTAATGTAACAGAAGGAATTATTAATCAAACTGAAAAAAACTATTCTAATGCCTTTGGAGAAGCCTTGCTACAATTAGCTAAAAAAGATTCAAAGATAGTGGCTATTACAGCTGCTATGGATAAAGGAACAGGATTGACCTCCTTTTCTAAGCAATATAAAAATCGCTTTTTTGATGTTGGTATAGCCGAGGAACATGCTTTAACTTTTGCTGCTGGTTTATCTAAAGTAGGGATAAAACCAGTTGTTGCTATTTATTCTTCTTTTATGCAAAGAGCGTTTGATCAGATTATTCATGATATATGTATATCAAAAGCTTCTGTTGTTTTAGCTTTAGATCATGCTGGTATTGTTGGCAGTGACGGTGAAACTCACCAAGGAATCTTTGATTTATCGTACCTAAATATTGTTCCTAATATAATAATAATGTCTCCTAAAAGTATTAAAGATTTAAAACCCATATTAGAATATGCTTTAGATTATAATGGACCTATAGCTATTAGATATCCAAAAGGTACAGATTATATAGAACTACCGTCTATTAAAAAAATAGAATATGGTAAATGGGAGATTCTTAAAAAAGGTCATAATGTAACTGTAATAGCTACTGGTAAAATGGTTCAAAAAGCTTATCAAATTATTGAACAAGAACAATTAGACGTTACTTTAATTAATGCTCTTTTTATAAAACCAATAGATATAAAATTATTAAAAAGATATCTTAATACTAATATTATAACTATTGAAGATAATTTAATAAATGGAGGAATGGGTCATCATATCTTATTAGAACTTAATAAACTTGGATTTCAAAATACAATTAAAATATTAGGTTTTAAAGATAAATTTATTGAGCAAGGATCAATAGAAGAACTATATCAACAAGAACAATTAGATAATGAATCTATTTTAAGAGAAATAAAAAAGTTAAATAATGATAAAACCTTTACTAAATGATTGTTTTTTTGATATAATAAATAAAATAATAACACCATAATAGGAGGCAAAAATGACAATAAATAATATATTAGATTGGTTTAAAGATCTTATTGATATAATATTAGTTTGGATATTTTTATATTATATCCTTAAAAATATTAAAAACAATGTTAAGTTAACCCTTATTTTTAAAGGTGTTGCGATTATAATAATATTAAAATTAATAAGCAATATTTTTAATTTTGTTACAATGGGATTACTATTAGAATATGTTATTATGTGGGGTCCTTTGGCATTAATTATTATCTTTCAACCTGAAATAAGAGGAATTTTAGAACAATTAGGGCGTGGACAATTATTAGGAAGACATAAAACACTTAGTGTCGATGAACGAGAAAAACTTATCTATGAAATAATTCAATCAGTAGATTACTTAAGGAAAACTAAGATAGGCGCTTTAATTGTCTTGGAAAGAGATATTAGTTTATCGGATTATATTGAAAAGAGTAAAAAAGTATATGCTGATTTATCTAGTGAATTATTAATATCTATTTTCTTTCCTAATAATCCTTTACATGATGGTGGTGTAATTATTCAGGGTAATAGAATAAGTAGTGCGTGTGCTGTTTTTCCAACAAGTAGCAGTCCTAAAAATGCTAAAAAATTAGGAACTAGACATAGAGCAGCGCTTGGTATATCTGAAGAAACAGACGCTATAGCAATAGTTGTATCTGAAGAAACCGGTCGTGTTTCAGTTGCTGTAAAAGGTGAGTTATATTATAATTTAACACTTGATGACATACGTATGATGTTAATTGATGAATTAAGGCCTAAACAGGAAGAAGATTATGATGATGAAGAGATAAATGAGGAAGAAATATATGAAAAAAAAGATTAAAAGTAATCCCAAAAGATTCATTAATTTTTTTGATAAAATAGTTATTAATCCTATTACTAAAATATTAGTTAAAATAACTGAATTTCAAAAAAATAATAACAATTATTTTGAGAGGTTATTAAATAATAAACAAGTTTTAATTGTATTATCATTAATTTTAACTTTTATAACCTATTATGCTATTGACCAAAAAATAGTTGTTTTAGTTGATAATTCTGTTGAAATATTATATAATTTACCAGTTGAAGTTGATTATAATGAAGAAGCTTATGTTATAGAGGGAATTCCAGATACTGTTGATATGACTTTAATCGGTAGAAAAGCCGACCTTTATTTAGCTAAACAATATCCTTCTCACATAATTACGGCAGATCTAACTAATTTAAAATTAGGAACTCATAAGGTATCCTTAAAATATAATCAGGTTATTAGTTCTATTACTTATAAATTAGACCCTTCTGTTATTACAGTTGTTATTTATGATAAGATATCGAAAACAAGAGAAGTAGAAGTTAGTCTTTTACATAAAGAATTGCTAGATACAAAATTAGTTATTGATTCTGTAAAATTAGATCGTAGTGAAGTAATTATTAAGGGTGCAGAATATAAATTATCTGAAGTTGCTTATGTTAAAGCTTTAGTAGACATTAATAATATTAAAAACCCAGCACCAGGAGAAATTACTCTTAAAGATATCCCGTTAGTTGCTTATGATGCTTCAAGTAATATTATTGACGTTGAAATTGTACCAGCTAAAGTTACAGCTTCTATAACTATTTCATCACCTAGTAAAACTGTACCAATTAAATTGATTCCAATAGGAGATTTAGCTGTTGGAAAAGCGATATCAGCTTTAAAATCTAATGTTCCAACTGTTACTTTATATGGAGATCAAGAAACATTAGATAATATTTCAACCTTTCCTATCGAAATTGATGTAGCAGGTCTTGCTGAAAATAAGACTTTTAATCTTAATTTAACTAAACCATCTGGTATTAGAGCATTAAGTGTAGATAAAATAACAGTTAATATTACTCTTGATAGTGTTATTACAAAAGAAATAGAAAATATTACTATTGTTACAAAGAACGTTGAAACAGGCTTAAAAGCGTATGCCATAAATAAAGAGAACAGTATTATAACAGTCATTGTTAAAGGTAGTAAAAATGTTATAGATAAATTAGATGAATCTAATATTATAGCATATGTTGATTTATCAGGATATGATGTTGGAGAACATGATGTTAAAGTCAGTATTGATGGTCCAGATAAAACTCTTAATTATAAATCAAAGGTTACAACTGTCAAAATTAAAATAGTTAAAAATTAAAAACAACTTTTAAAGTTGTTTTTTTGTTAATCTAGGTCTTCAAATAACAGACCAATATTTATCAAACTTGCTATACCAATGATAGTATACACTGTTCTTGAAATAACTGATTCGGCACCATTGAATAAAGCTGCTACTAAATCGAATTCAAATAAACCAACAAGACCCCAGTTTAGAGCACCTATTATTGTAATTATTAAAGCTACTCTTTGTAATGTCGCCATAAATTTCCTCCTTCTTAACTGTTTAATATTATAATGAGCTATAAATTCAAAAATATTCATGAATATCTTATTCTTTTGCCCATATAATTAAATGAAAATAAAATAAAGAGGTGAAAAATGAAAAAAATATTTTTAATTTTACTTATAATTGTATGTTTTTTATTTACAGGATGTGGTAAATATGATGAAAAGGATGTTATCAAAGACTTTAAAAAAGGAATTGACAATACAAAAGGATATACATTAACAGGAACTTTAAAAATTGTTAACAATGATGATACATATGATTACGATGTATCAGTTGTTTATAAGAAAAAAGATTTATTTAAAGTTAACTTAAGAAACAAGGGTAATGACCATGAACAAATAATTTTAAAAAATACAGATGGAGTTTTTGTTGTAACGCCTTCATTAAATAAAAGTTTTAAATTTCAAAGTGAATGGCCATATAATAATTCTCAAATATACTTACTTCAATCCTTAGTAAATGATATTGAAAATGATAAAGAAAAAACATTTGAAAAAACAGATGATGGATTTATTTTTACAACACAAGTTAATTATCCTAATAATCGTAAATTAATTAATCAAAAGATTACACTAGATAAAGATTTAAAAGTAAAAATGGTTGAAGTATATAACGAAAATAATATACCTCAAATGACTTTAGTTTTTACTACTTATGAAATAAATAAAGATATTAATGATGGTGAATTTGAATTAAACAATATAATTAAAGATAATCAAATTGAAGAAGAAACAGGTAATATAGATGAAGTAATCTACCCGCTATATATACCATCAGGAACAGCATTAACATCACAAGAAGAAATTTCAAAAACAAAGGGAAAAAGAGTTATTATGACTTTTGAAGGTGAGAAGGATTTTCTCTTTATTGAAGAAACAGTAGATATAGAAGATGAGTTTTCAATTATACCAACCTATGGAGAACCTTACTTATTAATTGATACAGTAGGGGCATTAACAGAAACCTCTGTCAACTGGATTAGTAATGGTATTGAATACTATTTAGTTTCAGATGTTATGAGCCAAGATGAATTAATAGAAATAGCAAAATCAGTGGTTGCAGTTAGCAGTTTAAAATAAACACAATGTGTTTATTTTTTTCTAAAAAAAGCACTAAAAAAAAAATTATATGTTATAATTTTAATAGGTGATAAAATGTCAAAAAATAAAAGTATAGTAAAAATGTTAAAACCAGGAAAAATCAAGCAAGAAAGAAAAATAAAAGATCAATTAATTCAACCAGAAGATGATGTGTCTAGAGCTATTAAAATATTTGCCATAGTTATTGTTTTATTAGTTTTAGTATACTTTATATCAGGTTTAGTAACTGGTGAAATTAAGATTGGTAATAAGATTAAACCAGCTACTATTCAATATGAAGAAATATTAATAGGTACTGCCTTTAATCAAAATCCAACAGATTATTATATTATAATGTATAATTATAAAACCGATACTAATGCTGAACAATATAAAAATTATATTAATAATTATAAATCTAAAGAAAATGCAATTAGAGTATATTATGTTAATTTAAATGTGGGTTTAAATAATAAATATATTAGTGACAATGTTAACTATAATCCTTCAAAATCTAGTGAAATAAGAGTTAACGATGTAACTATTATGAAAATTAGTAATAGTCAACTAAGTATGTTCATTACAGGTACAGAGCAGGTTGTTGAATATTTAAATTCTTTATAATTAAAAGGAGAATCTAATGGAAGAAGAAACAAATAAATCAATAAAAGTTCCTAAAAATATAAAATTTAATTTATTAGAAGTAATAATTATAATGATTATAACAATTATTTTCGGTATTGTATTGGGAACATTAATAACAACTAGTAAAGAGTATAATCATGATTTTAATAGTAATTATGATGAAGAAATAGCGATCTTTAAAGAAGCGTATAATAAGATTGTTGACGAATATTATGAAACAGTAGATAAAAAAGTATTAATAGAAAAAGCTATTAATGGTATGTTTAATTACTTGGGCGATCCTTATTCTACTTATATGAATGAAGAAGAAACGGAAGCCTTAATGGAAAGATTAAATGGTGAATATGCTGGTGTTGGAATGGAAATAACAGCCAATGCAGACGGAACAGCAAATGTTGTTCGAATTTTCAAAAATTCACCAGCTAGTGAAACAGATATTAAACCAGGAGATAAAATAACTTTAATTGATGATCAAAGTTTAACTGATTTAAGTATTAGTGAAATTGCTAATTTAATAAAAGGTCCTATTAATACTAAAGTAAAAATTAATACTATTTCTGATAACGAAGAAAAAGAATATGTTATTACTAGAAAATCAGTTAATATAGATTCGATTACATACAAATTAATTAATAATAATCAAAAAATAAGTTACATATCAATTGATTTGTTTGCAGCTAATACTAATGATCAATTTAAAAAAGCTCTTGATACAGCTTTTAAGGATGGCGTAACGGGTTTAATAATTGATGTAAGAAATAATACGGGAGGTTATTTAGATACTGTTTCTGATATGGCATCACAATTTATGGATAGAAGTCATATTATATATCAATTACAAACTAAAGATAAAATAAGTAAAATATATTCAACAGAAAAGAAGAATTTAAATGTAGATGTTGTTGTTTTAATTAATGAGATAAGTGCTTCAGCTTCGGAGATATTAGCTGCTGCATTACAGGAATCTTATGGGGCTTTAATAGTTGGTACGCAATCATATGGTAAAGGAACAGTTCAAAAGGCTACAACCTTAAGAAATGGAGCTACATTAAAATATACTATTCAAAAATGGTTAACACCTAATGGAAATTGGATCAATGAAACAGGAATAACGCCAACTCATTATATAGAATTAAATGAAGAATATTTTAAAAATCCGATAGAAGAAAACGATAATCAATTACAAGAAGCCATTAAATTATTAACAAAATAAAGATAGTGATATCTTTTTTTATTAATAATAAGGTCTTTTTCAATCATAGTAGATATAATATTATTTAGAAGGGAAAAATAATGAAAGAAATATATACTTTATCTAATGTAAGCAAAAAATATAATTCTCTTACCTCGGAAACAATAGCACTTGATAATATAAATTTAGAAGTTAAAGAACATGAATTTATTGTTATATTAGGACCATCAGGAAGCGGAAAATCAACTTTATTAAATATCTTATCTGGGATAGATAACCCCACAAAAGGAAAAATTAGATTTTATAATCAAGACATTACTAAATTTAACGAAAACGAATTAAGTAAATATCGTAAAGATAATATAGGTTTTGTTTTCCAAAGTTATAATTTAATCTCTAATTTAACGGTTAAAGAAAACATTGAATTAGGTCGGGAATTATCTAGTGAACCATTAAATGTAGATGACATTATTAAAATAGTAGAACTAGAAAAACATATTAATAAATTTCCTTATCAATTATCTGGTGGACAAATGCAAAGAGTTTCAATAGCTAGAGCTTTAGTTAAAAATCCTAAAGTCTTATTTTGTGATGAACCAACAGGTGCTTTAGATGAAAAAACCGGTAAAAAGGTTTTAACAATGCTTCAAAATATTAATAAAGAATATCGGACTACTCTTATTATAGTAACTCATAATCCTAGTATAAAAAACATGGCTAACACAGTTATAAATATGAATAGTGGCAAAATTATTAAAATCACTCATAATATTAAAACAATATCTGGCAGTGATGTAAAGTGGGTGTAATATAGTGAAATTATTATTTATAAACAGTTTAAAAGGTTTAAAAAATAAAAAAGTTCAAATGCTGGGTATTATTCTTCTTTGTTTTTTATCAACTGCTATCTACACAACATTAAATAGTGCTTTAGATATGTTAGAAAATCGTTATTACGATTATATTGAAAAACAAAATGTCGAAGATTTTAGTTTTTTACCGGTTATTAATTATAAAGAAGACTATTCTATTAACGAAATTAAACAATTACTAAATAGTAAATTGAGAAACATTAATGAAGAAGAAAGCGTGGTTATTAATTCTTATGTCTTTTGTTTAACAACTGACACATGT
>JAAZHK010000062.1 GCA_012510745.1 Mycoplasmatota bacterium | reverse complement strand
TATCATTAGCAGGAGATACTCAAAATATTCGTTTAGAACCATCAACTTCTAGTAGTATAATCGGTTCTTTACCAAGTGCTAGCTATGTTGGTGTTATTGCAGATGGTATATATGGCGGACTTTCTTGGGCTAAAATATATTATAATAATGGAGTTACTGGTTGGATAGTAACTAATTACGATGGTTGTTTCTTATCATATGATGCAGCAGCCTTAAAAAATAATTTTCCTGTTATAAATGCTAGTGATAAAGTTTATTTAATAAACTCCATAATTGATTATAAAAAAGAAGTTACTGCTATTGACATTGAAGATGGTGATATTACTAGTCATATTGAAATAATTAGTAATAATGTTAATCCTTCTGTTGTAGGTGTATATCAAGTAACTTATAAAGTGGTTGATAGTAATAATAATACAACAACTAAAACAATTAATATAACAATATCTGATTATATTGAAAAAGAGGCTTTAACGTCCTTTCAATCATTTACATATAAAAGTGGCGATATATACGAAGTTAGTGGTTTAATAGTTGTTAGTGGAATGAATAATAATTCTGAAGATATTAAACAAACATTTATTTTAAGAAATATGGATACCAAAGAAGATTATCGTTTTCCTTTAACTAATTGGAAAGAAAATTATCCATTTGAATTTAGTAATGTAGGTGATGATAAACCTTATGATTATAGCAAGGGCTGGTTTAAGTCTGATGTTGATCTTTCAAGTAATTCTTTGCCACAAGGAGACTATATTGCTTATGTAGAGATAACAAACGGAGTTTACAAAGCTTCTAGGGTATTTCATAATTTAAGTTATAAACCAATGACTAAAAGACAAACATTACAATCTGGTCGTGGTATATATATGGAAATGAATTATTTTGAAAGGTCTATCCCTTTAAATGTTTCTATAAGGGATAATGGTTTAATTAGTGATAATCCTCCAATTAATTATGATATTATGTTTAATTTCTTTAATAAATTGGAATTTGTAGATGAAAAATTATATATTAGAGGAACTTCCCATAATGTAGGAATAGATTATAATGTTAATAATGAGGTTGTAAGAACGCTTATTTTAGAAAATAATACAACATATGAACGTTTTACTTACGATATAGGATCTATTAGTACTGGCGATTATGTAGTAACTTTAAGAGCAACAGATGGACTTGATAAGACAAGAGTTTGGTATGATGCGAATATTGATATTAAGGATTTACCTAAAGGAACATATACAATATATATTAAAACTCAAGTAGGTAGTTTCTCAGATTATGGACCATTAACTGATTTATCATATCGAACCTTTAATTCAAAAATGATTAATGATAAAAATTATATTTTTCAAAGAATCGATAGCAAGAGATTTAGAATTGAATTAGTCATAAATTAATATAAAAAGCATATTATTAATTGTCTAGAGTGTATTACATTTGACGACGAAAGAGGAATCGTATGGATACGATTCCTTTTTTCCATTTAAAAAAGTCACGAAAGTGACTTTTAATTACCAATAATAATAGTGTATGTTTGACCTTGAGTAAAAGAATAT
>JAAZHK010000061.1 GCA_012510745.1 Mycoplasmatota bacterium | reverse complement strand
TTATCTATATCATATAATGATGACAAAGTTAAATTAAGTTGGACTGGTGTTACGAATAATAATAGTACTCAATTTGGTGATTTTGGTTATGATCTATATTTCAATGATGGCATTGAAGAAAAATATTTAGGTTTTACCGTTAAAACTTCATATGAATATGAAACCAAAGAACCTTATGGTAAATATATAGTAAAAAGTTCATATAAAAATAATAAAACTGTTCAAAGTAGTGGAATTAGCAAAACATTTAATGCACCTAATAATGAAGATTTAGAAATCTCTTTAATAGGAAACAGCACGATTAAACTTAATTTAAATGAACCTTATATTGAAGATGGTCTAAATATACTTTATAAAAAAGAACTTATTACTAAAGCCAAAACTGTAACAACTATTAAATTCAATGAGGAAACTGTTAAAGATATTAAAACCGATATTGCTGGCAGTTATGTTATAGAGTATAAAGTAACTTATAAAACAAGAGAAAAAACAATTACAAGAAATATTATTATTAATTAAAAAGAAACTGCTAATTTTTAACAGTTTCTTTTTTTGTTCTTATGCAATCCTTTTTTAATAAACAATTTTCACAATCAGGATTTCTTGCTTTACAATAATATCGACCAAATAAAATTAATTGATGATTAATTTTATTCCAATCTTTTTGCGGAAATATTTTCATTAGCTTTTCTTCAATTTTTCTTACACTATCATTCTCATTAGCAAGTCCCAAACGTTTAGATATTCTAGTTACGTGAGTATCAACAGCAATTGTTGGCAAATTATACAATTCAGCTAAAACAACGTTAGTACTTTTTCTACCAATTCCAGGAAGTTGTTCTAGATAATTACGATCTCTAGGCACTCTCCCATCCCAATCCTTTATTAAATTTGCTACTATTTCTTTTATATAAAAGGATTTTCTTTTATAAGTTCCAATTGGTTTAATAATAGTTTCTATTTCCTTTACTGAAGCTTCATTTAATAAATAAATATTTGAATATTTATTATATAATTCTTCAGTAACCTTATTAACTCTTTTATCAGTAGATTGAGCACTTAACATAACAGATATTAATAGTTCGTAATCTTTAGAATAATTTAATTCGCATACAGGGTTTGAAATAATCTTATTTAAATAATTAACTATTTCATCTTTATTCATCATCTTCATTTAACCAATCATAATCAAATACTTCTTTTAATTCACTCTTTTGATTAGGTTTTCTTTTAATAATATCTGATGCTGTTTTATACCCTTTTTTACGCCATTCGTTTAATATAACGTCTATGTATCTTAAATTATAAACTCCGTTATAAACAGCCTCTTTTAACGCTTCTAAAACCAATTCTTCATTGCTATAATCATCAATCCAAGCTTTAATTATTTCATATTCCATTGGACTAAGAGGTCTACCAAATTCTTTTTCAATCGTTTGATAAATAGATAAACTTTCTTCATCTTCGTTATTATTCATTATTTTTAATTTTATTTTTTCATAAAAGGGTGTTAAAATAATATACTCTTGTAAAATATTTTTATCACTATTAATATTTTTCAACTCTATCAAACCTTTATTAATAAAATTATCAATATATTCCATTAACAAAGGTAATTTTATATTCAAATCTTTCTCAATTAAATTAGGATCAAAAACAAATTGTTCACCTTTATTATTCAAATACATAAGTAAAATAAATTCATCTCCAGATACTGATAAATCTTTACAAATAGAATATAAAAATATTGGGATTGTAATATATTTACTTTTAATTATATTATTAAATTTATTATTCATATTAACCTCCCATTAATATTATAACACAACCTTTAAATTAGCCTTGATTAATTTATTAATTAGTTTTATATTTACTTATAATATATTTCTTTAATATATCTTTTTCATTTATTAAACTATTAGATAATATTTTATTTTCTAAATCAACAAAAATCTCTTTAACTATTTTTGAAGGCAATATATTTAGGAACTCTAAGATCTCTTGACCAGTAATATCTATATCTTTTTGTGATTTAATAGGCAGTTCGTTATATTTATCAACTATTATTTTTCTTGGCAATCCCTTAATTATTGCAGCTTCTAAATTAACAAAAAGGCCATAATGATAAAGAACATTATTATTTGTATTATCTAAATTTAAACATTTCTTTATTTGATTAATTAGATTTTTTTCATTTTTAGTATAAGGATAAACTTCTTTTTTATCAATTAACAGCCATATTGTTAATAAATCATGCTCATTAGTAATATTATCTAAATCATATAATTCAAGTTCATAATCTAATTGCAATTCTTTTATTAAAGATATACCAAGCAAAAGATTGTTACTAGTAAAAATTTTATTTAATTCTTCTTTTTTTCTATTATATGACAAGTTTTTTAACAAACCTTTTGTTGCAATAATATTCTTTTTTACATCATTAACTAATTTAAAGTTTAAAACCGTTGCAAATCTAATTGCTCTAAGTATTCTTAATGCGTCATCAGAAAAAGATATAAAAGAATTATTAACACAGACAATAAGTTTATTGTCTAAATCTATTTTTCCATTTAGATGATCAACAATCTTTCCTTTACTATTCATACATAAAGTATTAATTGTAAAATCTCTTCTTTTTAAATCTTCTTTTAAATCATCAATATATTCAATGGAACTAGGTCTTCTATTATCAATATATTCAAAGTCTTTTCTATAAGTTGTTATTTCAAAACGAACATCATCATAAATTACTGTTACAGATCCGTAATCTTCATTTGGTAAACAGGCATCTTTAAATATTCTTTTTATTTCCTGGGGAGTAGCTGAGGTATTAATATCAACATCTAAAGAAGTTACTCCTAGTAAATAGTCTCTAACAAAACCTCCTACTATATAGGCCTCATAACCATTTTCTTCTATTTTCTTTAATAAATTCAATGAAGTTTCTAACATAATGCTCCTCCAATAAATATATTATATCATAAAACAAAAATAAAAAGCCAAGTGGCTTTTTATTTATTTACTGTTTCTTTTAATTGAGATCCAGCTTTAAATGATACTGCATTTCTAGCTGCTATTTTAACAACTTCTCCTGTTTGAGGATTGCGACCATCACGAGCTTTTCTTCTAGAAACTGAGAATGTACCAAATCCAACTAATGGTACTTTGTCTCCTTCCGCTAGAGCTTTTGTAATTGTTGTAAAAGTAGCATCAACAGCTCTGTTAGCATCAGCTTTAGTTAAACCTGCTTGTGCTGCAACAGCTTCAATTAATTCAGCTTTTTTCATTTTTACCTCCCATTTTTTAAGCATTTTTTTTATAACTATGCTTATATATATAAATTACCATAGTTTATAAGCAATTGCAATGTTTTTCATAAAAAAACAGCAATATTGCTGTAATTTATTTATGGCGCCCAATACAGGACTTGAACCTGTGACACTCTGATTAACAGTCAGATACTCTACCGACTGAGCTAATTGGGCATTTATGGCGCCTAGTACAGGACTTGAACCTGTGACACTCTGATTAACAGTCAGATACTCTACCGGCTGAGCTAACTAGGCATATAATATATAAATGTGTAAAATAATTTTATATCAAAAAAGCTTGATTGTCAACAGTTCTATTATGTCTTGTTATTAATTTTAAACAAAAGAGGAATTAAACTAATCCTCTTTTGTTTTTGTAGTTTTTGTTTTAACTTCTTTTTTTATTTCAATAATTTCTTCATCAGGCATTCTTCCATTTTCAATCAAATACTCAATTTGCTCTTTAGTTAAGGTCTCATGTTCTAACAAATTATTTGCAATTAAATCAACTAATTTTCGATTCTTATTTAAAATATCTTTAGCTTTGTCATAACATTGATCAATTATATTCCTAACTTCTTTATCTATCTCTAATGCAACAGCATCTGAAAAATTACGACTTTTATTATAATCACGACCTAAAAAGATTCCCTCTGTTTGATGTTCTAATTGCATTGGGCCTAAATTACTCATACCATATTCTGTTACCATAGCACGTGCTATTTTTGTTGCTTTTTCAAAATCATTATGAGCACCAGTTGTTATTTCTTTAAAAATTATTTCTTCACATGCTCTCCCACCTAATAAACCAGTTATTTGTTCTAATAATTCTGTTTTAGTAGAAGTATATCTTTCTTCTTTTGGGACCATCATAGCATAACCGCCAGCATAACCACGCGGAATAATTGTTACCTTTTGAACATCATTCGCAGCATTTAATTTAAGACCTAATACCACGTGGCCTGATTCATGATAAGCTACCATTTTTCGTTCGTTTTCAGTATATTTCTTGCTTAATTTGGCAGGTCCAAGTAACACTCTATCTGTTGCTTCATCTATTTCACTCATAGTAATAGCATTTAAATTACGTCTAACCGCTAATAAAGCTGCCTCATTAAGTAAATTCTCTAAATCAGCCCCACTAAAACCAGTGGTTCTTTTAGCTATATTGGTTAAACTTACGTTTTTAGAAAATATCTTATTTTTAGCATGTACGCCTAGAATTTCTTCACGTCCTATCTTATCAGGCAAATTAACTGTTACCTGTCTATCAAAACGACCGGGTCTTAATAAAGCAGGATCTAAAACATCTGCTCTATTAGTTGCAGCAATAATAATTATTCCTTCGTTAGAGCCAAAGCCATCCATTTCTGCTAACAATTGATTTAATGTTTGCTCGCGTTCATCATGTCCTCCTCCTAAACCAGTTCCTCTTTGTCTTCCTACAGCATCTATTTCATCAATAAAAATTAAACATGGAGCATTATGTTTAGCTTGTTTAAACATATCCCTAACACGGCTAGCTCCAACTCCTACAAATAATTCAACAAAATAGTATCCGCTTATATAATAGAAAGGCACATTAGCCTCTCCAGCAACAGCTCGCGCTAATAAAGTTTTACCTGTTCCAGGAGGGCCTACTAAAAGAACTCCTTTAGGAATTCTGGCTCCCAACTTTTGAAATTTTTTTGGATTTTTTAAAAAATCAATTAGTTCACTTACTTCTTCTTTCTCTTCTTTTAAACCTGCCACATCGTCAAAAGTTGTTTTGTTATTTTCACTATTTAATTTAGCTCTACTTCGACCAAAATCCATTGATTTATTTGTACCATTAACTTGTTTTGTAATAAAATAAAAAATTATTCCTATAAAAACAACAATAGGTAAAACATTTATGATTAGAGTTAAAATAGAATTACTTTCTAAATCTTTTTCCACTTTAATTTCAAAAGCTTGTTTTTCTTCATTATTAATAATCTTATTTATAACCGTCTCTGATAAAGGTAATCTTACAGTAAATATTTCATTTTCTTCATAATCTTTTAAACGTCCCACTACTTCGTACACTGATGCACTAACACTAGGCGTTATTACTATTTCTTCAATTTGATCATTGTTCATTTCATTAATAAATTGATCATACGTTAAAATGTTAGTTTTTTGATTTAATAAATTAAAGAAATAATATATTCCAACCATAAATATTAATAATAATAAATATGGCAATATTCCTTTTTTTAAATTTTTTTGTTTCATTTTATCCTCCTTAATAATACTTTAATATTATATCATATTTTTCTTTATTAGATTTATCTATTTTTGATTTTTTTATTCCTGGTATCCAAATAATCGTATCAGTAGCATCAACAACAATTGGCCATAAATCACGATCTTTCATTGGGATTTTTTTATCAATAAAAATGTCTTTTACTTTTTGGTGACCAGTCATACCTTTGCTACAAATCTTATCACCATGTTTTCTAGTTCTTATATATAATGGTTCTATATAATCATTTCTTAACAAACGACAAACATTATTATTATTTTCCAAAGTTTCTACAATCCTTTCAACTGTTTTCCCAATTGGTAAACAGGCAAAATCAGAAAACTCTATCTAATAATTATTTATAATAACAGTTTCCTTGTTTATGTATAACTAATTATAAGATTTACTTACTAAAACATTATTAGGTAAATATATATATGTATTACTTTTATTTGAATTTATTATATCTAAAATTAAATTTGTATGTTTATCATTTATAAAAATTAAGTCATCTTGATAAAACTTTTTTAAAATATTATTAATAATATTCTTTTGCCAAATAAAATCTAAGGAATTAAATTTCTTTATATCTAATTTATTGCTTTTTAAAACCTTTAAAATATAATTATTTGTTTCCTTTTTAATGTGATCATCATAAAAAGATAAAGTTTCACTGAATTTTAGAAACTTTTCATGAACTAATGCTTCTTCTTTTTTTAAAAAAGGCAAAATATTTTTACGATATCTATTTCTAGTATAATTGTTATTTTTATTTGATGCATCTACAGCATAAGGAACATTATTTATTTTGTTATATTTTAAGATATCTGCTTTAGTCATTGTAATTAAGGGTCTTATTAATTTATATTCACCTAAATTTATAACTTGTTTAAAGCCCGCATATCCACTCAAAGTCGAACCTCTAACTATTCTCATCAAAATTGTTTCAATTAAATCATCACCATGATGACCAGTCACTATATAATTAGCTTTATATTTTCGAGCTAACTCTTTAAAAAAATCATATCTTATATTTCTAGCTTCATTATGAAAGTTATCATCACTATATTTTTCTATAGTCATAGTCTCAAAAATCAATTTCTTTTCTACACAATATTTTTTTAACGACTCTTCTTCCTTATAACTAGCTTTTCTAATATTATGATTTATGTGAGCACAGACTATTTTGAAATTAATATTTTCTTTTATTTTATTTAATATATCTAATAAACACATTGAATCTGGTCCAAAAGAAACACCAATGATAATTATATCTTCAGTGCTTAACTTTATTTCATTTAATAAAAAATTAGTAACTCTTTCCATATGTAATTCCTCTGTTCTTTAAGTTATGATATCAAAAGAAGTCTATATTGACAAGCATTTATTTTTTCATTTTATAAAATAAAAAGAATTCTTTAAGGAATTCTAATGATATATTCTTGATTCTTTGAATAAAAAAACCTTTCTCGTGCATATCTTGCTACATAATCAGGATCATTTAATTTCTTAACATCGTTTTTCAAATTCTTCTCTTCTTCTTTTAAGGTTGTTAAATTAGTTTCTAAATCTTTTTTTTCGTTATATAAATTAACAATATCTACCCAATAACTAGTAAAAGTTAGTAATATAAAAGAACAAAATATTGCACAACATAAATCTAATGTTAAAATTCTTCTCGTTGTTTTATGCTTAATTTTTTTCTTTTTCATAGTATCACCAATTATATTATATCACTTTTTATATTTTTTTAAATAGTCATTTACCTTATTTTCTATTAAAAATCCTAATAATACTGTCAATAAAAAATAAAAATGTACAATTCCATTATTAACAATAGATAAACAAAAGAAATATAATAAAGCATTAAATAAAACAAAAGAAAAAATAATTATTATATTTATGTATTTTATTTGAGTATTAAAATATTTAGAAAAGAGTCTAAAAATTGTAGCAAAAAATAAACCATAAACAAAAGAAAAAATTAAAGATTGAATTTGTATTGTTAAACTCATTTAAAAAGTTTCCTAAAAAAGCTACTTTCTTTTTTATTTTGATTATTTTCATCAATATAAACCAATGATTTAATAAAACCTTTTATTGAAACATTTCCTTGAATCGTGTCTAATTTAATTACTTCTAAACCCTCTCCTTTTATTATTAAATAGCCTAGCGCTGTTTCTAATAAGAATTCTTCATTATCAAAACTTTCAATTTTTTTTACACCCGTTATGATAATATTTTTTCTCTCCACAATATTTATACTATGACTATAATTACTAACATTTATTGTTTCACTCTTGTCCATAATTTCCTCCTAAGAAATAATATGTTAGTAAATTAATTAATATAACAAAAAAAGCTTAAGAGGATAAAACTTCTTCTTCCTCTTCAGCTTCTTTTTCTTCAGTTTCATTAGTAATTAAATCTGCATTTTTATAAGCTTCTAAAATTGCATCTTCAAATACTGTACGAACTTCACTTGTAATTGGATGAGCAATATCTTTATAAAGTCCTGGAGTATTTCTTACCTGTTTACTTGGCATCGCTATAAATAAACCTTTATCTCCTTCAATAATTCTAATATCATGAACTGCAAAACTATCGTCTAATACAATAGATGCAATCCCTTTCATTCTAGAACCTTCTTTTTCAATCCTTCGTACATTTATTGATGTAATCTTCATGTAACCATCCTCCTTCTAAAGTAATTAACTTTATAAATCTAGTTTATATCATTTTAAATAAAAATGCAACATCTTATTTCTTTATTATTTCTAATGAATTTATCAAAATATCTGAATATGTATAAGATCTAATTTCATTATTTATGGCAATTAAAAATATTTTAGAATAGGCATCTACTATTTTTCCTGAAAAATTTTCTATTTGATTTCTATTACCGTTAAATCTAAAGTGTAATATTTTCCCTTTATTATTAGATATTTCTTCTCTTATTTTAGTTAAATTCATCGCGGGTAACCTACATACATTGTACCATTAGTAATAATTCCTCCAATACCATCTTTTCCATATTTAGTTTTAGAAATAATATCTAATAAATTTATTTCAGTATTTTTTTTAGCTATACTTATATTACTAGCAACAATAGCTGGATCTAAAGCATGAATATTTATTCTTTTTGGACTAGAAGCAAAATTAGCTCCCGATTTAATTAATTCTTCAAAATTAGATTGGCAAGCCCCAGCAATTATAATTAGTTTTTCAGGATTATTTTCAACTGTTCTTGCTGCCTTAACAGCTTTAATAAAGTTTTTAGTATTACGATAATTATCAATATCATCAACTTCTCCCTGTTTTTTATTATAAGCATCATGTCCTGTAATTACTAATATATCTGGATTAAATTCAATTAGAAATTTACCTATTTCTTGATAAATATCAGGCTCTTTTATATTTAATCCTTTTGCCTTTAATTTTAATTTTTTATAGAAATTAAGACATCTTTCCAAATATTCATTATCGCCATCAATATGAAGAATTCTCCCAGGTAAATAAAAATATTCGTTTCTATCCAAATTAGTTATATCGTTAAATTCATCAATATATTGAGAGTCGTCTGGTTCCCTGTTTTCCTCTTTCCTTAAATCTGAAATATCACTATCAGCATATAACCTCACATCTACTCCCTTTAATAAAACAGTATTGTTTTCTATTCCTGTTATTTTAAATATTATGTCATTATCATAAGAATTTCTAGTAACACAATCTCCAACATTAAAAAACATATAATCATCTCCAAGGAATTATATGCTTAATTCATTTGCAATATCACCAAACACTTCCAAAGGAATTTGTTCTGCTCTTGTATTTAAATTAAAATTATTCTCAATTAAAACCTTTTCTATTTTATTTAAATCGTAATCTTTTAAATTGTTTTTTATAGTTTTTCTTTTATATTTAAAACTTTCTTTGACTATTTTAAAAAATAAAGCTTCATTTATTAATTTTATTTTGCTTTTCTGACTAAAACTAACTACCATACTATCTACTTTGGGTATAGGGATAAAGTTATTTTTATTTACTATAAATAATTTTTTAATATTAAAATAGTAATTTAAAAAAACTGTCAAAGAATTGTATGCTTTGTTTCCTGGTTGAGCACTAAATCTTTCGCCAACTTCTTTTTGCACCATTAAAATCATTTGTTTAATATTAATTTGCTCATCAATTATTTTTTGAATTATGGGAGTTGTTATATAATAAGGCAAATTAGCTATTATATATATACTATCAACTTTATAGCCAGCTATATCTTCTTTTAAATCCCTATTTAAAAAGTTATCAAATATAATATTTAAATTATTATTTTTATTTTTTAGAACATTTAAAATATTATTTAATTCTTGGTCTATCTCGTATGCTAAAACATATTTACTTTTTTTGATTAATTTTTTTGTTAAAGCTCCCCCGCCAGGGCCAATTTCGATAATTAATGAATTAGGATTAATATCTGCTTTATCAATTATCTTATTTATAATATTCTCGTTTTTTAAAAAGTTTTGTCCTAGATTTTTTTTAAATTTAAAATTATTTATCATTTTTTATCTCTTTCACTGAAAATTGATAATTAAAAGATTTATTAGACCAGTTCTCATCTGCCGTCTTTTCATCTATCCATAATTTCACTGAATATACATTCTTCATACGTGCTTTTAAAACATCTCTATCCAATAGTCCATTATTAAGATTTATTAAGTAATCAACTTCTATTTCTTGACCATTTTTTATTAATTGATATTTTAAATATTCTTTTGATAAAATGTCTTTATTTTGATTATCAAATATTTCATTTAAATAAACTTCATAACTCTGTTTATAAGGGCTTATATTTTCTATCACAAATTCATATGCTGGCAATTTTTTTCCTTCTTCATCAGTTACAGGAGACATATCTTGTTTATAAACTGCATTGTGAAAATCATTTATTATAATATTGTTAGTTTTTGTACTTTTATAAAAGAAATTATACCAAATAAAGATGGTTAAAATAATAAATAAATATAATAAAATACCCAAAAATAAAATTATTAGTTTTTTTTTCATTATATTCTCCTTTAATTATTTTGGTTTTCTTTTAATTGACTTTTTAGTTTTTTTCTTTGGCTTTTTCTTTTGATATATTTTTTTAATTAATATTACTAAATCATATATAATAATTGTCAAACTTGGAATTAAAATAGCAATAATCCAACCAAAAGAAGTAGATAAAAAATATTGAATATAACCTACCATTGGTATTTTAAAAATCGTTTTACCAATTATATCGTTTTCATTAATTGTTGTTGAATCAACCACATTATTATAATCACCTTTTGTTTTAAAAATATAATCCCCATTTGTTGATATGGTTTTTTCAATAATACGATGAGTTATAGTAAAACCACTATAACGACTGTCTTGTGAAACGAAAGTAATGATATCATTTACTTTTAAATCTTTTCCTAAAACCTTTTTAGTTATTATAGCATCGTTTATTTTTATTGTTGGAGTCATGCTTTGACTAATAATAATAAAAGCATTGTATTTTGGTTTTTCATATATCCCTTTTGATATATCAGTTTTAACTTTTACAAAATATCCAAATAATATAACTCCAGAAATAAATAATATAAGGAAAATAGCATACATAAGAACTCCAATAATCTTTTTTAATATTTCCTTTAACTTTCTTATATTCATATTATCTCCTTAATTTTATTCTTGATTAGCATAAACATTTAATTTTATAGAAAATTCTTTCCCCATTATGTCAACTACATCATTTGCAACATTATCATATATAATGGAATTTTCATCAATCCACATTCTTAATCGGTATTTTTTTGTTATATTTCCCGTAAAATTATCTTCATAAATTACTCTTTCATTTTTTTCAGAATATTTTGTTAAATCACTAAATAAAATAGGTTGAAATATAATTTTTTCTTGATCATCAATAATCTGTGTTAAATAAACTTTAATGTAATTATCGTCAACAACAGAAGTTTCATTTTTATCAATTACGATTTTATAATTAATTCTACCCTGATTAATTGAGCCTTCAATATTAAAATCAAAATACTCTCCAGCGCCTAACATCTTTTTACCAATTTCATCTTTTATTGGAAAAAAATTATCAATATTTATACCTTGAATATTCTCCTTATATTCAAAAGAAACAAATCCATTTTTTGTTTTTATAGTATTAATTACAGGAACGTCTGTGCTCATTTTTATATATGCAAAACCAATTATCATAAAAACGAAAAATAAAGTTAAAATTATTATAATTATTTTTCTTAATGAAAAAAAATTAATTTGATCTTTTTCTTTATTATTATGCCCTGCTTTATTTATACTAATCTTCATATAGTATCACCTATAATAAACATTACCATAAAAACAACCATTTTTCAATAAAAAAACTATACAAAGTGTATAGTCCTTTTACTTATGATTTATATTTTTAGCACGAACATTAACTTTAATAGCAAAAGTCTTATTAATATTATCTTTTATAATGATCCCATCTTCTTCTTGATACAAAGTAGCATCCTCATCAATCCACATTCTTAATCTATATTGTTGAGTATAATTATCAGAATCTACAAGAGGTATATTTAAAAGAAGTTTATTTTGTTCTTCATTTATTAAATAATCATCCAAATCTTGATATTTTTTGGGATTTAAGATTGCTATTTCTTTTTCATTTTCTAATTTTGTTAAATATATTTTTATAATTTCTTTATCTAATGTTGATATTTCAGCTTCAGATAAAACAATATCATAAGTTATAGGGGCTTTTGCAGCATCAGCAGTTATAGTGAAATCAAAATATTCAAGAGAACCAATTCCTTCTAAATCAGTAATAGGAAGTGCATCACTCAATGTTATTCCATTACCTAAAACGTCGTCTTCAGTATAAAGAAAAGTCATTTTGGCAACATTAATCTTATTTATTGTTTGACCTTTTTGCAAATAATTAAACATCGCAAAAGAAACTCCTACAACTGCTATAATTAATATGGCTATACCTAGTACTGATAATATTATTTCGCGCGATTTGTTTTTATTCATTTAATCCTCCTAGTTATAAGCTCTAACATTTATATTTAAAGAAAATTGTTTATTACTATTATTTTCTTCATAGTTTTTATCAATCCATATTCTTAAGCGATAAGTTTGATTTAATTCTATATTATCTTCTGAAGAAAAGCTTCCTAAATATAATCTTTTGCCACTGTTATCTGAAGTAGATATTGGTAATTCGCTATACAAGGGAATTTTATCATCAAAACCTAAAATTGGTTGATTATTAGAGTTAGTTAAATACACCTTAATAAACTCTTCTGAAAGATTATTATCAACACCTGGCGTTATATATATTTCATAGTTAATAACTGCTTTTCCTTGAATTGATCCACTAATATTAAAATCAAAATATTCAGAAGAGGTTTTCCCTACTATATCATTAATAGGAAAAGCATTATTTAAGTTTATTGTTGGACTAGCATCGTTATAATTAAAAATAATGCTACCTGTTGTTAAAGTGTTAGATATTTTACCTGATTTTGCATATTTGAAAAAGGCAAAAGTAATACCAAATATTCCAACTAATAATAACAATACTACTACTATTCTTAACAATAATATTTTATCTTTTTTTAATATTATTTCCTTTTTCTTCATATTACTCCTTAAAAATTAAAATTTACCAACCCCATCTAATTATATCAAATTGTATATTATATTGTCTTCCTACTACAACTGTTTCAGCTTCACTATTATATAAAAGATCCATTGTCTCACCCACAATAGCACCTCCTCTATCTAATACAATAGCTAAAAATGATTGATTGATAAAAGAATAATTAGAAATTCTAACAATACTTCCACAAGGAATTTTTTTATCGGATGCAACAATTCTTATTTTTCCATATTCAGCATCTTCATAATATATATTTCCATTTCTAACATCTTGCCTAGGAGGACAACCTACTCGGCCGTTACAACCAACACAATCGGGACCATAACCTGTTAATGTACCAATAAAAGAAACGGGTTTAGTTTGCCCAATGGCTGATGCTTGCTCTACTGTTTTAACTTTAAGTGGTTGAACGTTAGCCAATAAATTATTATACTTTGTTACTATATGAACAGCTTTTACTGATTTTACTTGATTAATATTATATGTTTTTATAGTATTAATCTTATTTGATGAAGCTGCTAAAAAGAAAACAGCCATAACAATAAATATAATAAATAATGTTTTACTATATAGTAATAGATATTTCTTCATATTACACCTCTATAATTACATTTAATTTTAGCATATTTACTAACCTAAGTCAAACAAATCACAGGCATTATTAGTGGTAATTTTAGCCACTTCTTCTATATCTGTTTTTTTAATTTCAGCAATTTTATTAGCAATATATATAATATTTAAAGGTGTATTCTGCTTTCCCCTTAAAGGATGGGGACTTAAATATGGACTATCAGTCTCTAATACTATAGATTTTAAATCTAGTTTTTCTATAGTTTTTGATAAATTGCTATTATTATATGTTATAACCCCACCAATACCTAATTTATATCCTAATTCATTAAATCTCTTTGCAGTTTCATAACTTCCACTAAAACAATGTATTATACCTCTTAAATCATATGCAGATAGAATCTCTATCATATCATTTGTAGCTTCTCGCATGTGAATAATAACTGGCATATTTAATTTAGCTGCCAAATTTAATTGTTTTATAAATAATGATTTTTGTTTTTCTTTAGTCTTATCATCTTTATAATAGTAGTAATCTAAACCTATTTCGCCAATTGCAACTATTTTCTTATTATTTAAAATAATCTTTTCTAAATTATTTATATCATTATCATTTATATTTTTCTCCGAAGGATGAAAACCAACTGAAGCGTACACATTGCGATATTTATTTGTCAATTCATCTATTTCATTTATTGTGTTTTTATCATATCCGCAAGTTATCAATTTTATAATATTTTGTTCTTTTGTTTGATTATAAAGTTCATTTAAATTATCATAATATTTTTTTGAAAAATGTAAATGTGTGTCAATAAACATATTTACCTCCTAAGATTATTTCTATATAAATAACAATCTCTAAACATTATATCATAATTTAAATTTAATTCTCTAAAGTTTTTACAATCAGTTTTACCAATAATTCAATATATTCCTTTTTCTGATTTAGTTCTTCTTGATCTTGTGAAACAACAATGGCAGCTCCTTCACAATCACCGCAAATTATAATTGGCAAAATATAAAAAAAACCTTTTAATTTTAATAAATGAAATAATTGTTTTTCTTCTACTTTTTGGCTTTCATATGTTTTTCTTTTTTCAATTAAGTTTATAATTTCTTCATTTATAGATTCATTTATTGTATTTCTAAATTGTTTATCTGCTAAAATTATTTTTTCATCGTCAGTTATAAATATTGGCAACTTAATTTGATCACTAAATACAGAAAAATATATATCGACTTCTTCAGAGATTCCTTTAATAGGAAAGTATTTTTTTAATATAACTTCGTCATTGTTTAAAAATATTTCCAAGTATTGATCGGTTTTTAATCGCAATATTTTTCTTATTTCTTTCGGAATAACAATTCTACCAAGTTCATCAATTTTTCTAATCATTCCTGTTATTTTCATTCAATCACTCACTTCCACTACACTTAATTTGCCAAAAAAGCTTATATTTATTCAATATAAAAGGAAATAATTTAAATATTTCCTTAACTACTTACTTTATCAAAACTTTATTTTTTATTGTTTCATACTTACTTAAATTGGCAATACTATTGTTTTTTAAATTTTCATTTCTATTTTGAAAAGCTTGAATAACTTTATTAGTAAAATTATTAGAAAAATTTTTCAATATATATTTCTGAATTCTTTTATTAAAAGGTTGTTCTTCTACCATATTACTAACTATAATTTTAACATTTGAAATAATACGATTCCTATTATTAATAGCTAAATCATCTATTTCTTTAATATAACTTTTAATTCCTTTTCCCTTTAAATTTATATCATTAATATAATTACTTAAAATATCATTTCTTTGAATTAGAATTTCATGAATAGTATTTTTAATAATTTGCTTATAATTTCCTATCCAATCTTTTAGATTGGGATCCATTCTTAATGTTTTTATATTTATGTTATTAGTTTCCTTTTCTATTAATTGATTTAAAGTAATTAATAGAATTTCATTATTACTTTCCAAATCAATTAGTAAAGCTCTTTTTATAATTTCTAAATTTTTAAATACTAGTTCTTTTTTTATTTTAGATTCCACGTTATCCCTCTTTACTATATAAATAAATTAGCAAGAAAAAGATCTTTAGTCAAGTTTTCTTTGACTAATATCAAATAAAAATTTTAATAAATCTAAGATAACAAAAACATAATGGTTTTCTAATTGAGATATATCTAAAATAATATGAATAACTTCTTCTTTATAATTAAATCTAAAACAAGAAGATATTTTGAAAGATTCCCTAAATAATAACTCCCCGTCAATATTATTAGATAATTCAGGAGGTAATACCAATTCAATATATTCTTTTGTTTGAATTATTTTTTGAATATTTAATTTTTGTGCTAGTTTTTCTAACCATTCATTATACATATAAATAAGTATTTTATCATCAAATTTACCATAACGATCCTCTAATTCTGTTTTAACTTCTAATAATTGATCATAAGAATCAATAGTATTGATTAATTTATGTATTTCTATTTTAACATCATCATCTGATACATATTTATTATCAATATGGGTATCAATATTTAACAATAAGTTTTCTTGTGGTTCTATAGCTGATGGTAAACCTTTTAATTTATTTATTTCATCATTCAAAATCTTTAAATATAAATCTACTCCTACACTATCAATAAATCCTGCTTGTTCACTCCCTAATATGTCGCCAGCACCTCTTATCGATAAATCACGCGAGGCTATTGCAAATCCACTACCTAATTCAGTAAACTCTTGTATTGCTTTTAATCTTTTTCTAGCTGTATCATTAAGCATTTTAGAAGGATTATACATTAAATAACAATACGCTATCTTATTACTTCTTCCTACTCTTCCTCTAATTTGATATAACTGACTAAGACCAAAATAATCAGCATTAAAAACAATAAGTGTATTTACATTTGCAATATCGATTCCATTTTCAATTATTGTTGTACATACCATGATGTCATATACGCCCTTTATAAAAGACATCATTGTTTCTTCGATTTCTCTTTTAGACATTTTTCCATGAGCATATGTGACTTTAGCTTCTGGGACAATTCTTTGAATTTCATTAACTTTTTCTATAATCCTATCAATTCGATTATATAATATATAAACTTGGCCATTACGCGACAGTTCTTTATAAATTACTTCTTTTATAATTGTTTTATTTTCCTCAATTACGTATGTTTGAATTGGATATCTATTTCTAGGTGGAGTTTCAATTAAAGATAAACTCTTCAGACCAGATAAAGATAATTGTAACGTTCGAGGGATAGGAGTAGCACTTAAGGTTAAAACATCAACGTTTGCTTTATATTGTTTAATTTTTTCTTTATGTATAACACCAAATCTTTGTTCCTCATCAATTATTAATAATCCTAAATCACATGGAACAACATCAGAACTTAAAATACGATGAGTTCCTATTAATAAATCAATCTTTCCCTCACTAAAATCTTTTAAAGTTTTCTTTGTATCTTTTAATGATACAAATCTATTTAATAACGCCATTCTAATTGGAAAGTTCTTAAATCTTGCTTCAGCATTTTTATATTGTTGATTAGATAAAATAGTTGTAGGACATAAATAAAATGTTTGTTTGGAGTCCATAGCAGCTTTAAATATAGCGCGAAAAGC
>JAAZHK010000060.1 GCA_012510745.1 Mycoplasmatota bacterium | reverse complement strand
TTATTTTGTCATTTAAAACTATCACTGTTCCTACCGGTATTTCTTTTTTATATTTGGCTTTTTTTGCTTCTTTTATTGCTAATGTCATATAATAGTCTTTCATCATTCCTCCATAATAAAGGTGCACATAAAAGCGTAATGGTGGGCTGCTATTTTCCAATCCTGACCCTTTTCCACTTCTTTTATTGCACCAATATTATTCTATAATATTTTTAATTATTTATCAATTATTTAATTAATGTTTCACGTGAAACATTAATTAATAAGCATTTATAATTATTATAATATTCTTTTTATTATATTTTTTTAATTTTATTATTTTCATTAAATTATTTCCCGGGAAATAATTTATATAAACGTCTTTATTTAACAAAATATTGTTCAATGTTTCACGTGAAACATTGAACAATTTACTTTTTTTAGATTTTTACTTTTAATTGTATAAACTCTTTTTCTTTTACCTTATATATTTTATTATTTGTATTAAATTATTTCCCGGGAAATAATTTATTATATAAAAAACAATGTTTCACGTGAAACATTGTTTTTTAATCTACATATTCTTCTTTTGCTATTTTAGTAGCATTAGCTACTTTTTGATCATCCTTTAAATTTATTAATTTTACACCTTGAGTAACTCTTCTTAATGTCGATATTTGTTCTAATGGAATTCTAATAATAATTCCGTTATCACTTATTATCATTATATCTTCTTCACCAACAACTGTTTGAAATGAAACTATTTCTCCGTTTTTATCATTTATATTTAAAGCCTTTACACCTTTGCCTCCTCGATGAGTTAAACGATATTCAGCAATAGAAGTTTGTTTTCCATAACCATTTTTTGTAATTACTAAAACATTTTCATTTCCTAAAATAAGATCAGCACCTACAACATACTCTGTATTATTAATATTAATTCCTTTAACTCCTGAAGATACTCTACCTGTTGATCTTACTTCATCTTCGCTAAATCTAACCATTCGTCCATTAGAAGCTCCAATAATAATCTCATTATTACCAGTTGTTTTAATAACGGATATTAATTCATCTTCTTCTTTTAATAAAATTGCAATTTTTCCGGTACTTCTAATTTTTTCATATTCTGATATTTCTGTTCTTTTTATTAACCCTTGTTTTGTAATAAAAGTTAAATATTTATTTAATTCGTTTTCAGCATCTATAATAACTACTGAATTAATAATTTCTTCTCTTTCAAGAGGTAATAAATTAACAATTGGCAGTCCTTTAGATTGTCTGCTAAATTGAGGAATTTCATAGCCTTTTGTTCGATAGACTTTTCCTTTGTTTGAGAAAAACAAAATATAATCATGTGTTTTCATGGTTATCAAATCTTTAACAAAGTCTTCTTCATTAGTAGTTATTCCTTTTATTCCAACTCCTCCTCGATTTTGAGATCTATATACATCAGTATTAACTCTTTTAATATAGCCATTATTAGTCATAGTTAAAATTATACTTTCAACAGGAATTAAAGATTCGTCTTCAATATATTCGATTGCAGTCATATCTATGTTTGTTTTTCTTGGGTCACTATATTTATCTTTAATTTCAATCAATTCTTTTTTAATTATATCAAGAACTTTTTTTTCATCAGCTAATATTTCTTTTAACAATTTAATTTGTTGTAATAAATCAGTTAATTCGTCTTCTATTTTAGTCTTTTCTAAACCAGTTAAACGTCTTAATTTCATTTCTAATATTGCTTGAGTTTGTATTTCAGAAAGATTGAATGTTTGCATTAATTTTTTTTGTGCTTCATCATCACTATTAGATGCTTTTATAATTTTAATTACTTCATTTATATTATTTAATGCTATTTTTAATCCTTCTAAAATATGAAATCTTTTTTCACATTTTTCTAAATCAAATTGGGTACGCCTATAAATAATTTGTTTTTGATGATCTAAATATTTTTCTAATATACTTTTTAAATCCATAGTTCGAGGTCTTCCATCTACTAACATTAGAAAATTAATGCCATATGATGTCTGTAGTTGGGTATGCTTATATAAATTGTTTAATACAACATTAGCATTGGATTCCTTTTTAACATCTATTACTATCTTAATACCTTCTAAAGCTGATTCATCATTTAAATTTGAAATGCCCTCTATTACTTTATCCCTTACTAATTCAGCTATTCTTGTAATTAATACTTTTTTGTTAACTTGATATGGAATTTCAGTAATTATTATTCTATTTTTTCCATTTTTTTCTTCTATCTCGGCTTTTCCTCTAATTGTAATAGTTCCTCTACCTGATTCAAAAGCTTTTTTTATTCCGCTGTTTCCTAAAATAATTCCTTCGGTAGGAAAATCAGGTCCTTTTACATATTCCATTAATTCAATGATAGAAATATCTGGATTATCTATATACGCTACACAGCCATCAATTACTTCTCCTAAATTATGAGGAGGAATATTAGTAGCCATACCGACAGCAATGCCCATATTACCATTAACCAAAATATTTGGAAAGCGACTAGGTAAAACTGTTGGTTCTTTTCTTTGACCATCATAATTATCTTTAAAATCTACTGTGTTTTTATTTAAATCTCTCAATAGTTCCATAGAAATTTTAGATAATTTTGCTTCTGTATAACGCGAAGCTGCAGCTGAATCTCCATCAATTGAACCAAAGTTACCATGCCCATCAACTAAAGTGTGACGATAAGTAAAATCTTGTCCCATTCTTACCATTGTTTCATATATAGCCACATCTCCATGCGGATGGTAATGTCCCATAACAGCACCAACAGCATTAGCACTTTTTTGGTGTTTTTTATCTGGAGTCATACCTTCCTCATACATTGTATATAAAATTCTTCTATGAACTGGTTTTAAGCCATCTCTTACATCAGGAATAGCTCTTGCAACAATAACACTCATCGAATAATCAAGAAAGGAAGTTTTCATTTCCTCTGAAATTCTTCTATCAATCATTTTATCTATCATTTTTATCACCTCTATACATCCAGATTCTTAACATTTAAAGCATTATCTTCAATAAATTTTCTACGAGGTTCGACCTCTTCTCCCATTAATAACGGAAATATTTCATCCGCTAAAATAGCATCTTCTAGAGTTATTTTAACTAATATTCTTGAATCAACATGCATTGTTGTTTCTCTTAACTCTCTTGCATCCATTTCACCAAGACCCTTCATACGTGTTATTTCATATTTTGTTTCAGGTGATAATGAATCAAGATATTCATTTAATTCTTGTTCATTTAAAACATATTTATTCGTTTTACCATAAGATATTTTAAATAATGGTGGTTGGGCAGCATATATATGGCCCTTTTCTATTAAAGGTTTAAAATATCTATAGAAAAAAGTTAATAATAAAGTTCTTATATGTGCTCCATCAACATCCGCATCTGTCATTATAATAATTTTATTATAACGTAATTTGCTAATATCAAATTCTTCCCCTATTCCAGTACCAAAAGCTGTAATTAAACTTCTTATTTCTTCATTGCTTAATACTTTATCCAATCTTGCTTTTTCAACATTTAAAATTTTTCCTCTAATCGGTAAAACTGCTTGGAATTCAGAATTACGTCCTTGTTTAGCAGGTCCTGCAGCAGAATCTCCTTCAACAATAAAGATTTCGCAAAGAGAGGCGTCCTTTGAGGAACAATCAGTTAATTTTCCCCATTGATTAGTTAATTCTAAACCACCTTTTCTCCTTGTTAATTCTCGAGCTTTTTTAGCTGCTACTCTTGCTCTTGCTGCTGTTAAATTTTTCTCAATAATTTTTTTAGCTTGATCTGGATTTTCTAATAAAAAGCGTTCGAAATTTTCAGAAAAAATTTTATCAGCAATACTTCTAACTTCAGTATTACCTAATTTTGTTTTTGTTTGGCCATCAAATTGAGGATTTGGATGTTTAATAGATATAATCATTGTTATACCTTCACGAACATCATCACCACTAAAAGGTTCCTCATTTTGTTTTAATAAATTTGCTGTTGATGCATACTTATTTAATACTCGGGTTAAAGCTCTTCTAACACCTTCTTCATGAGTTCCACCTTCAGGAGTTGTAATATTATTAACAAAAGAGTAAATTGACGAATTATAGGATTCATTATATTGTAAAGCTACCTCTAATGAAATATTATCTTGAATTCCAACAACATCAATTATTGTTTCATGGATAGGATTTTTATTTTTATTTAATAAAACAACATATTCACTTATTCCATTATCATATTTGAATATTTCTTTTTTTTCGTCGTCTCTTCTATCTATTAAAGTAATCGTTAATCCTCTATTTAAAAAAGCTAATTCTCTTATACGACTTTTTAATATATCATAATTAAATATAGTAGTTTCTGTAAAAATTAATGGATCTGGTTTAAAAGTAACTGATGTTCCTGTTCTATTTTTATCACATTCATCAATAATTTCTAAATCTTTCGTTGGATTACCACCATTAATAAATTTTTGATAATAAATATTTCCATTTTTATATATTTTAACTTCTAATTTTTCACTTAATGCATTAACAACGCTTGCTCCTACGCCATGTAAGCCACCAGAAACTTTATATCCCCCACCTCCAAATTTACCTCCTGCATGTAAAGTGGTATATACTGTTTCTACTGTAGATTTTTTTGTTTTTGAATTAATTCCAACAGGAATACCTCGTCCATTATCAATAACAGTTATTGCATTACCTTTTTCAATAATAACTTCTATAGCACTTGCATAACCTGCAAGAGCCTCATCTATAGAATTATCAATTATTTCCCACACTAAATGATGAAGACCTCTTTCTCCAGTAGTCCCAATATACATACCTGGCCTTTTACGAACAGCCTCTAAACCTTCTAATACTTGAATTGATGAAGAATCATATTCATTTGTCATTTTTATCACCCTTTTCTTTTATAGTTCCTTCTTTTATTTCAAAAATTTTTGAGTGGTTTATTATTTTCCTATTTATACCTTTTAATTCTGTAGTAGTAATAATTATTTGATAATCACCAAAAATTAATTTTAAAATATTATTTTTCTTTTTTCGATCTATTTCATTAAAAATATCATCAATTAATACAATTGGATTTATTTTTTTTTGGTTTTGAATTATTTTTATTTCTGCTAGTTTAAAAGCTATCATCGCTATTCTTTGTTGTCCTTGAGATGCATATAATTTCATTTCTTTATTATCTAAATAAAAAATAAAATCATCGCGATGTGGTCCATATATTGTCGTTCCCTGAGATAATTCTTTATTATAATTATCTTTATATAGTTTTTTTAATATTTCTTTAATTGTTATTTCATCATATCTTTCAATATTTATATTTGGAATATACTTTAGTTTAATTTTACCTTCTAAAGAAATATTTGAATATATGTTTGTTAAATTTTCATTAATTTGATTAATAAAATTTTGATAATAAATATTTCCATTTTTATATATTTTAACTTCTAATTTTTCACTTAATGCATTAACAACGCTTGCTCCTACGCCATGTAAGCCACCAGAAAC
>JAAZHK010000059.1 GCA_012510745.1 Mycoplasmatota bacterium | reverse complement strand
GAATCACCAGAGGAAACATTCCAATCATAATATTGGAACCCCCAATTTTGAACTTCTTTTACTAAAATACTCATAATACCCGGATTAAAACGACTTACAGTATTAGATGAACCTCCAATAAAACGAATAATTTTAGAATCTATTCCCGTAACGTTTTTAACCTTCTGTCTAATTCCATTAATATCAGCTTGGTAAGCTTCTACTGATGCATACACTGAGTAATAATTATGACTAGTACCATGAAGTGCTATTGTATGACCTTCATCAACAATTCGTTTTAATAAATAATCAAATTCATTACGACCACCTAAAACAAAAAATGTGGCTTTTACTCCTTCTTCTTTTAAAATATTTAGAACTTGTGGAGTAATACTACTAGGACCATCATCAAAAGTTAAATAAATAGTACTACCAGTTTGTTTCGCTAGAGCATAGACGTTTACCTCTCTAATAGCTTTTGTTTCATTACCGAAATCATCTTGAACACTATAAATAACGTTATAAGTACCAACAACATTATTATTGATATTATTACTTATTGTAACTTTAGAATTTATTTCTAAAGCACAATTATCTGAAATATTATAACCAAACTCATTATAATTCCGATCCTTAATTAAATAATAAGGATTGTCACCTTTTAATGATATAACAGGAGCCTCATCATCAATAAAAATAAGTTTTCTTTTGATCACACTTTTATTAAAAGAAGAATCTATTACTGTATAAATTATTTCATCTTCTAATTCTTCTATTTGAACTTTATCAGTAATATCCCCATCATAATTATCTATAGCACTATATCCAAGTTCTTTATATTTATTGCCAGGACAGACTTTTATTTTTTTACTGCCAACTAATTTAATAATCGGTTTAACATCATCTATTACTACAACTTTTCTTTTAACCACAGTTGTTATATAATTACTTTTAACTCTATAAGAGATTTGATAAACACCTAATTTATCAGTATTAACTTTGCCTTCAATTCTAACTTTTGTTGTTAAATCTTGGCCTATTGTCTTAGCTATATAACCAGGATCATTATATTGTTCTTGATATGTAATATGAATTTTTTTGCCACCTTTTAATATTATCTTTGGAGCTATGATAAAAGCAGTTATTAATAAAATTAAAACGATTATTAATAAGATTAATATAATATTTTTAATTATTACTTTTCTTTTCACTTTACTACTCCTATTATATTTTTATTATAACATATATAGTATGAGTTATATAGATTAATAATATAAAAACACAAAATAATTTTTATCTTTTACTTTGTGTTCTTTAAATTAATTTCTATTATATTTTCTTCTATTTAAATCCATTCCTTTTAATTGTAATTTAATAATTACCTGTTTAATTTCATTATCATTTAATCCAATCTTTTTTAATTCTTTTCTTTTGAAACACCACAATTCATCAATAATATTAATATCATTAGAATTTAATTTTTTAATAATAGATGGATCAATATCTAATTGTATAATTTCTTTGTTTAATAATTCTTTATTCATATTAATACTACCTCTATTTTTGTGCAATTTTATCTAGATGTTTTATAAAATATTTTTTTGCTTCTTCAATATTCATTTCAAGCACTACTGCTAACTCTTGATATAAATATTTTTCTGCTAAAGCTAAATATTTATTATCTCGATTACTCACTTTCTTTTTATTTTCTGATTGACTATTTAAATATTCAGTTTTTACAATTCTCACTATATCCAAGATGTTTTGAGAATTTAACAAGACTTTATAGTCATTATCAGGTAATGGTTTATCACTAACAATAATCTCTATATTTGAAATTTGATTTATAATATCGTCTATTTCTTTTTTTGTAGATATAGTTCTTAGCCTATTGTTTTTATTTATTGCAGGAACCTTTATTTTTAAGGATTCATCAAATACTGGTATTAAGATATAGTAATTATTATCATTAGAATTATTATGTTTAATATCTACTATTTTACATACATCTTTATTATAAATTACATGCTCTCCTATTTTAAACATTTTATCATCTCCTTAAAAAAAAATAGTGGTTACAAACTAAACTTCCGCTTAAAGCAACTCGCTGACATATATATTATATCATACTTTTTTCTTTTTAGGGAAAGAAAAGTCCTTTTAAGTAAAAACAATAGGCTTCTTTATTTTAATATAGTATAATTACCGGTGGAGCTTATGTTTTAAATATAGTATATTATCTATTCCTATTATAATAGTCTATATAATCTATTTTTTATCAAAGAAAAAATGAAATGCTATTAAATAAATATAAATAATCATCTATTATATTAAAAAGACATAGAATATAATAGATATTTTTTCAAGCCATTATTGACATATGTCAATAATAAAGATATACTTATTTAAAGGAGGAATAAATATGCCAAGATTAGATGGAACAGGTCCTAATAATAAAGGAGCAAAAACTGGAAGAGGATTAGGAACTTGTAATATTAAACAAAAAGATGTTCAAACTAATAATGAACAACAAAATAAAAGAACTTTTTTTGGTTGTGGTCTAGGATTAAGACTAAGAAATAGTAGAGGTCTTCGTAACAGAGATAAATAGGAGTAATTTATGGCAAGACCAGTAAAATCAAGAACTATTTGTGCTAAACCCAAAATAAATATGTTTGGACCCAAGGATTTTAGTGACGAAATTTATGTTGATATGATTTTAGAAGAATTTGAAACAATCAGATTAATTGATTACAATAGATTGACTCAAGAAGAATGTGCTAGTTTTATGGGAGTTGCTAGAACTACTGTACAAAAAATTTATGATGATGCAAGAAATAAAATAGCAGACGCCTTAATAAACGGCAAAACATTAAAAATAGAAGGTGGCAATTATCGCTTATGTAGTAATAGACCCCATAGAAAATATTGTTATAGGAAAAATTGTCCCATAATTAATGATTAATATAAAAAGAAGGATAAGATGTATGAAAAAGAAAGAAATAATGTATACGATTATTATTTTATTAGTATTTATAGCTGGTGGACTAATTTCTTATTTAGTATTTAATAATAATCAACAAAAATTACCCAAACCTGAAATAACAGAAGGAATTCGTGGCAGTGTCTTTGGAATTGATAAAAATATTAATGAAAAAACTATTGATAATTATTTAAATCGCAATGATAGTGTTTATCGTGATATGAGAATGTTAATTGATGAAGGAAATTATGAAAACATTGGAGGAGATTCTTATTTATCAGGTATTATTAAAGGATTTGAGGCAGTTCCTTTTCCTCTAATAGTAAATGTCAAAGGCCTACCAGAGGAAGTTGGAAATACTTATCAAGGTACAACCCTATTTACTTTAACTGAAGAAGGTAAATATATAGCTAATTATATAGAATCTTTAGATTATTTAGAATACTATTTTCCAAAAGATAAATACATTTTTTTAATGTGTGGTGGTGGTGGATATTCTGGCATGATGAAAGAAATGTTAATTAATCTTGGATGGGATAAAAATAAAATATATAATACTGGTGGTCATTGGTATTATAGTGGTTACAATAATATTTCTATCAGGAATAATTTCAATGAACAAATTAGTTATGATTTTTGGAAAGTAACTTATCATGATATTGATTTTAATATTTTACACAAGGTGAACTAATGAAAAAAAGATTAATATTTTTTATTCCATTTATATTTTTAATCATAATAATTTTCCTTTTATTATTATCAAAAGATCAAAATAATAAAAAGTTGTTTTTAGAAAACAAATATTATGGAGATAGTGAAATCACAGACATAAATTCTAAGGAACTTGTAAGATTAGAAAATAAAAAAGAATCTTTTGTAGTTTTTATT
>JAAZHK010000058.1 GCA_012510745.1 Mycoplasmatota bacterium | reverse complement strand
TATACTACTATTTGTGAAAGAATGCAAGAATCAGCTTTTTTGATTAAAGGATTAATGATTGAAGTAATTGATGAAGAAGATGAAAAAAGAAGTAAATATTATTATGAGAATGGTTTAGAAGCTTTTGTTGAATATCTAAATGGTAAAAATAATTCTTTACATCAAACTTTATGTTTTAATGGTAAAAAAGATAATATAGAAGTAGAAATCGCTTTACAATATTCTGAAACATATAATGAAAACATTATTTCTTTTGTTAATAATGTTAAAACCACTGATGGAGGAACTCATGAAATAGGTTTTAAAACTGCTTTAACTAGAGTGTTTAATGATTACGCTAAAAATAATAACTATGTTAAAGGTAAAAATCGTATTTTCGAAGGTAGTGATGTAAGAGAAGGGTTAACAGCTATAATCTCTTTAAAAATCCCAGAGTCTTTCTTACAATTCGAGGGACAAACTAAAGCTAAATTAGGTACCCCTCAAGCTAGAACAGTTGTTGAAAGTATTGTAGCAGAAAAATTTCAATTTTTTTTAGAAGAAAACAAAAAAATAGCTGAAGATATTTTAGATAAAACTTTAAAAAGCAAGATTGCTAGAGAGGCAGCTCGTAAAGCTCGTGAGGAAGCTAGAAAAGGTAAAACTAAAAATCCTAAGGAAAGAGCGCTATCTGGTAAACTAACCCCTGCTCAAACTAAAAACAAAGATAAAAATGAGCTGTTTTTAGTTGAAGGAGATTCAGCAGGTGGTTCAGCTAAACAAGGTAGAGATCGTAAATTTCAAGCAATTTTACCATTAAGAGGAAAAGTTTTAAATACTGAAAAAACAAAAATTGAAGATATTTTTAAAAATGAAGAATTAAATACAATGATCTATACTATTGGTGCTGGTGTAGGTGCTGATTTTGATATTAATGATTGTGAATATCAAAAAATTATTATTATGACAGATGCTGATGATGATGGAGCTCATATTCAATGTCTGTTATTAACCTTTTTTTATCGATATATGAAACCTTTAATTGAAGATGGTCGTTTATTTATAGCTCAACCACCTTTGTTTAAAATTACTATAGGTAAAGAGATTCATTATGCTTATACCACAGATGAAATGCAAGAAATAACAAAAGGAAAAAAGGCTGATATTCAAAGATATAAAGGACTTGGTGAAATGAATGCTGATCAATTAGCAGAAACAACAATGAACCCTGATACGAGAACTTTAATTCAAGTTAATATAGATGATCTTATTTTAGCAGAAAAAAGAGTCAGTGTTTTAATGGGAGATAAAGTAGAGCCTCGTAAAGAATGGATTGAAGAAAATGTTGAATTTTCACTTGAAGATAATTTTAATATTCAAAAAGATGAGTAGGTGAACAATGAAAGATAAATTAGAAAAAATAAAAACATATTCACTTGAAGAGATTATGGGTGAACGTTATAGTCGTTATGCTAAATATATTATTCAAGATCGAGCTATACCCGATGTAAGAGATGGTTTAAAACCAGTTCAAAGAAGAATTTTATATTCAATGTATAAGGAACGAAACACCTTTGATAAATCTTATCGTAAAAGTGCTAAAACAGTAGGGGATGTAATTGGTAATTATCATCCTCATGGTGATTCTTCTATATATGATGCAATGGTAAGAATGAGTCAAGATTGGAAAATGAGGCTTCCTTATATTGATATGCATGGTAATAATGGATCAATTGATGGTGATAGTCCAGCAGCTCATCGTTATACAGAAGCTAGATTATCTAAAATAGCTAATGAGTTATTAAAAGATATTGAAAAAGATACTATTATATTTTCACCTAATTATGATGATACTACGATGGAACCTACTGTTTTACCAGCTAAATATCCTAATCTATTAGTTAATGGAACTACGGGAATATCAACAGGTTATGCTACTAATATACCTCCCCATAATTTAGGAGAAATAATTGATGCCACGATAAAAAGAATCGATTATCCTACTTGCACACTTGATGAAATTATGCAAATAATAAAAGGTCCAGATTTTCCAACAGGAGGGATTGTTGAGGGACGAAGTGGAATTAAAAGCGCTTATAAAACAGGTAGAGGTCGAATTATTATTAGAAGTAAAACAACAATTGAAAAAACTAAAAATAAAAGTAAAATTATTATTACTGAAATTCCTTATGAAGTAAATAAAGCTAATTTAGTACGCCGAATTGATGAAATTAAAATAGATCATAAAATAGAAGGAATTATAGAAATCAGAGATGAATCAGATCGTGAAGGTTTGAGAATCGCTATAGATATTAAAAAAGAAGCTAGTGTTGAAACTATTTTAAATTATTTGTTTAAAAATACTGATTTACAAACATCTTATAATTTTAATATGGTAGCCATTTGTAATAGAAGACCAAAAGAGTTAGGTATTATAGAAATACTTGATAATTATATTTCTTTTCAGCAAGAAGTGATCATTAGAAGAACTAAATTTGATTATGATACCGCTACTAAACGTTTACATATTGTTGAAGGTTTAATTAAATGTCTTAGTATTCTTGATGAAGTTATAAAAGTAATTAGAGCTAGTAAAAATAAAAGTAATGCTAAAGATAATTTAGTTCAACAATTTTTATTTACAGAAGAACAAGCTGAAGCTATAGTTATTTTACAATTATATCGCCTAACAAATACAGATGTTACTATGTTAGAAAATGAATTAAAGAATCTAAATTTAATTGTAACTGGATTAAAATCGATTCTTGATGATGAAAAGGTTTTAAAAAGAGTAATGAAAGAAGAGTTAAGAAAAGTAAAAAATGAGTATAAGATCCTTCGCTTAACTGAAATAAAAGATGAAATAACTGAAATTAAATTAGACACCACAAATTTATTGCCAAAAGAAGATGTTATAGTTTTAATAACTAAAGATGGTTATGTAAAACGTAGTAGCACTAGAAGTTATCAAGCTAGTAATAATGAAAAACCATTAATGAAAGATTTAGATTATATAATTGGAATTTATAATATGAGTACTCTAGATACATTACTAATATTTACTTCATTTGGAAATTATTTGTATGTACCAATTTATGATTTACCTGATTTAAAATGGAAAGAATTAGGTAAACATATTAGTAATATTATTAAATTATCAGAAAACGAAGAAATTATTAGTGTCATTCCAGTTACCAATTTTGAAGAAGAAGGTAATGTAATTATTGCTACATCTGGTGGAATGATTAAAAGAACTAGTTTAAAAGAATTTAAAATAACAAGATATTCTAAACCTATTAGTTGTATTAAATTAAAACCTAAAGATAAATTAATTAATGCCTTTTTAGAAAAAGAACAAGACATTTTTATTACTACCTATAATGGTTACGGCTTATGGTTTGATATAAACGAAATCAGTATTATTGGAATTAAAGCAGCTGGTGTTAAAGCTATAAATCTTAAAGAAGATTTTGTTACATCATTATCTAATTTTGATAGTGAAAAAATAGATTGTTTATCGCTTATAACCCATCAGGGGACTGGTAAACGAATTAAATTAAATGATTTAGAAAAAAGTAGCAGAGCTAGAAGAGGATTAAAAATTATTAGAGAAGTAAAAACTAATCCTTATACAATATTAAAAGGCTTCGCACTAGATTCAAAAGAATTTATAGGCTTAAAAACAGATAAAATTAAAACAATTAAATTAACAGAATTACCAATTAATGATCGTTATTCAACTGGTTCAACTATTACTAAAAACATTATTAATGATGCTTATTTAGAAATGAAAGAACCCGAGATATTCGACAAATATATATCTATAAATAATCAAGATGCTCAAGTTATTAATACTCAAATGTCTTTAGAAGAAATAGATAATCAATTATTAGATGTTGATCATATATTAAAGAATAATTAAATATTTCACCTATTAAGACATATACATTAGTAGGTGATTTTTATGTCAAAAGAAAAATTCAAAGATTTTGTAAAAGTTCATCCTGAACTTATTACAACGGTTAAAAACCAAAAATATTCATGGCAAAAATTATATGAAATATATATTTTATATGGAGAAGATATGAATGTTTGGAAAGAATATATTATAAAGGACGAAAAAACAAACCCTTTTGAAGATTTAATAGGAACTTTTAAAGGAATAGATACTGCTACTATTCAAAGAGGAATTAATAGTTTGCAACGAGCTTTAGAGTTATTTGGAGGATTATTAAATAAAGAATTTAATCAACCAAAAACAGCTAATAAACCATATGAACCAAGACCTATTTATAAGAGATTTGAAGATTAATGGATCAAGTCGTTATTAATAAATTAAAAACTAATCCTAGATTTAGAGAATATATTAGATATAATTCTCACTGGTATAAATACTTAAATAGAAATAGTAAATATTTGAAAGAAATAGAAGAGGAAATGAAAATTAAGTATAAATTAACAACACCAGACCGTTTAAAAAAGATATCTTATAATATTGAATTAATTCAAACTATTTTACAAATTCTTCAATAAAATTTGAAAACGAGTATTGTTTTTATTTGAGATGTGATATAATTAAATTGTCTGAAAGGTACGATAAATACGCCGGTTATAAAACCCACTAATTATAACGATATGGGAGTATAAATGGTAATTTGTGTTGAATATCTACTTTTAGTAGAAATCCTAATAATTACACTAATACACCCACCTGTACATATGCAGGTTTTATCGTTGGCGTACGTCTTTTCGGACTTTTATTATGTAAGGTGATTTTATGCAATTTAATCGTTTAAAAATTTTAATAAATGATGATAATTTCAACAAAATAAAAAATACTAAAGTTCTAATATTGGGTTTAGGTGGAGTAGGCAGTTATGTTGTTGAATCTTTGGTTAGAAGCGGTTTTAATCATTTAATTTTAGTTGATTATGATCACGTTGATATAACTAATCTAAATCGTCAAATAATGACAAACTTAAATAATATAGGACATAAAAAAGGCGATGTTTTAAAAGATAGAATTTTAAGTATAAATCGAGATTGTCAAGTGACTTTTTTAGATATGTTTTATAGTGAAGAAAGCAATTATATATTAGATAAATATAATATAGATTATATTGTTGATGCTTGTGATACTATTAATAGCAAAAAAAGCATTATTAAATATGCTATAAATCATAATATAAATATAATATCTTGTATGGGAACAGGTAATAAAATGGACCCTTCTAAATTATCAATAACGGATATTAATCATACTACTTATGATCCTATAGCTAAAATATTAAGAAAATGGTTAAAAGAAGAGAATATCAAAAATAAGATAATGGTTGTTTCATCAATTGAAAAACCTATTAAATTAAATGGTCAAATAATAGGTTCTAATTCATTTGTACCAGGTACAGCAGGATTATTAATTGCTAGTTATATAATTAAAAATATTATCAAATAAAAAGATATCTAAATAAACATAGATATCTTTTATAATTTACGATATAAACCTATGGCTTTCCCTAAAATAGTAATATTATCTAATATAATAGGTTCCATATTATTATTTTCTGGTTGTAATCTAATATAACCATCTTCTTTGTAAAAGGTTTTTAAAGTTACCTCATTATCTTCAGTAAAAGCCACAACAGCATCACCATTATGAGCTGTATTAGTTCTTTCTATAATAACAATATCACCATCATATATTCCAACATTAATCATACTTTCGCCTTCTACTTTTAAAGTAAAAATTTCTTTTCTAGCTGGAATTAAATTAATTGGCAAAGTAAAATATTCATTAGGCATCTCAATAGCTTCAATAGGAGATCCTGCAGTTATTTTTCCTAATAAAGGTACATTTATTAAACCATTTTCTAAATCAGCAAATTCATTAGGTACTAATAATTCAATTGCTCTATTTTTAGAACCATCTTTTTTAATATATTCTTTTTCTTCTAGTTTAGTTAAATGAAAATGAATAGTAGCAGGGGAACTAAGATTCAATTCTTTACCGATTTCTCTGACTGTCGGGGGATAACCATTAGTAGCTGAAAACTTTTTTATATATTGTAAAATTTCTTCTTGTCTTTTAGTTAGTTGCTCCATTTAATCACTCCTTATGTTATTAATTTAACATATTTACTGTCAAATGTCAAACATTTGTTTCAAAAACATTGACGCGAACAACCGTTCGCATTATGATATAAATACGAAGGAGAAATTATTATGAAAAAGAAATAAATATTAGAAAAGATAATAGTTATTGGAATTTTAATTATCTTAACTATTGCTTGTTCATATCTTCATACTTTAAGAATACAAAGATTAGTAGCAGGTGGTAACTATCAACATCCCCTGACTTATAAATATGATTAAGTTCTTTTGTAACTAAAACTAATATGATATAATTTAATAGGTGAAAATATGAAAAATAAAAAAGGATTCACATTAATAGAATTATTAGCAGTAATAGTAATACTAGGAATAATATTAGTAATAGCAATACCAAGTATAAGTGCAGCGATATTAAATTCAAGAAAAAATGCTTATGTAGCAACAGCCAATGAATTTGTAGATGGCTTAAGAATGATGATGTTAACAGATGCATCTTTATTACCAACAAATGAAGAATCAAAATGTGTACCCATAT
>JAAZHK010000057.1 GCA_012510745.1 Mycoplasmatota bacterium | reverse complement strand
TGGCTATACCACATTTATATGTGGTATTTTTATTATGTCCCTATATTTTAAATTTATTCTAAAACATCAACATTTTTTTCTTTAATATTCTTTTCGAAAATATTTATTTTATTTCCATAAGTTAATAATAAAATATTATCAAAATTTTTATAACCCTTTTTGGCCAATTCTTTTTTTAACCATTTTTCGTCTTTTTTAATATTGGTTAAATTTTTATAAATTATTTTACCATCAATAATAATTTCAGCTTCTAATTTTCTAGATTCTCCTTTTATCTTTAAATCATTTAAAGTGGGCGTATCATATTCTTTTTTTAATATAAAACTTATTTTACCATTAGCTTCCATTAAAGCATATTCTATTTCATTTATATTAAAAAAATTCATAATTCTAGCTTCTCTTAGTAAATCATTTATATCTAATTTAGCTTTTTGTAAATTTTTATAAATTATTTCTCCATTATTTATTAAAACAATAGGCACACCTGTTAAAAACTTTCTTAAAAAAATACTTTTAGTAGTAATTACTGATATAAAGATAGAGATAAGTATATAAACAATCATAGAAATAATCCCGGCCAAATAATCGACATCATTATTTATAGATAATTCTGCTGCAATTGATCCTATAGTTATTCCTACTATATAATCATACATATTTAATTGGCTCACTTGTTTTTTTCCAGATAACTTTGTTAGAAAGAATAAAACTAAAATAGATAACAAAGATCGATATACAATATCTAAATATAACATGTATATCACCAATATTATTATGATCTTTTTTTATTTTTCTATACTAACCCCAAGGAATATCTTTAGGTTTTATTCTAAAATCATTTTTTATTGTTTCAACAATACAGCCGCTGTTCATTTTAATAATACGATCACCAATTAATGCAATCCCAGGATTATGAGTAATAATAATAATTGTTGTTTTATATTTTTCATTTATATTAACTAAAGATTGCAATACTATTTTACCAGTCTTTTCATCTAATGCTCCCGTTGGTTCATCGCAAAACATAATTTTAGGATTTTTAGCTAAGGCTCTAGCTATTGATACTCTTTGTTGCTCCCCTCCTGATAATTGATATATTTCTTTATGTTTATGTTTCTCTAATTTTACTGTTTTTAAAATATCATTAATATCGGTCTTATCTTTACTTAAAAGAGAACCTACTTTAACGTTTTCATAAACATTTAAATGATTAAGTAAATTGTAAGTTTGAAAAATAAAACCTATATTATTTTTACGAAATTTCGTTTTTACTCTATCATTTAATTTCGTAAAATCAAGAATTCCATATTTTATAGTGCCTGATGTTACATCGTCAAGCCCTGAAATAGCATTTAATAAAGTCGTTTTACCCGAACCCGATGGACCAACTATAACTAATATCTCTCCATCATATATATTTAAATCAATTGCATCTAGAGCGTTTGTTTTAATTTCCCCTATATTATAAGTTTTATAAACTTTCTTTAATTCTATTATCTTTTCCATATTATTCCCTCTTTAACGCTATTGCTAACGGTGTTTTATTTAATGTTTTTTTAGATAATCCAATTGCTATATAATAATTAATTAAAATAATTATTAATCCGCCTACTATTTCTAATAAAGAAACATTAATTGGGAGTGACATTTCCATATCTTTTACTAATACAGTTAAAATAAGCTTCAATAATTTAATCGTTATTGGGACAGAAAATAAGTATGCTATAACTACAAAAGGAGTATATATATTTAATACAATCTTTTTAATTTGTTTATTATTATATCCCATTACTTTCATTAAAGATATTGTTTTTTTGTTTTCTTGAATAACAATGTTACCTACAACAGCAATAATAATGAGAGCCATTATTCCAGCAAAAATAACAATTATATAAAGTGAAGCATTACTCATTTCCAAAGTTGTTTCCATATTTCTTTTTAAATCATTGATACTAAAAAGTCCATAAATATTATTTGTTTCTTCTTCGCTTTTCTCAGCTATTTGATCATATATTTCATCTTTGGTATACCTTACATTATAGGATTCGTTATCCAAATTCAATATTTCATTGACATCTTCTTTTAACATATAAGCATTCATACTATAATAATTTTTATTAACACCAACAACAGTTATATCTTTTTTAATATCGTTATATTTAACGCATATAATATCACCTATATTTATATCATATACTTCTTTAATATTTTCATTAATAATAATTGTATCTTTTTCTAATAACTTAAGTAAATTATTATTATGATTATCTAATATTTCAACATTATTTAATTTAGGTGATATACCGTTAATATTAATATTAAAAGCTTTTTCTAAAGCCTTTTCATTATTTAAAGAGTCTTTAATATTGATTACTTCAAAAGAAGAAAGCATTATATAATCATCTTGATTATTTATAATATTTATCTGAGGCATTTTATAAATAACCATATAATTAAAATTTAAATCATTAAAACTCCGTTCTACTATAGATGAAAAGAAATTCATACCAACAATAGTAATGATAATTAACATACCGGTTGAAAAAGAGGTTATCATAACTATTAATAATTTCCCAAATGATCTTGATGCTAATGAATATTTAAATCGATTTTTAAAAGATAGTTTACTTGTTAATTTTGATACAATTTTAGCAAAAAGGTTTACTTTTAAATTACTTCCTTCTTTTAATAATTTTAGTGGTTTTTTTCTTAACATATAAAGAGAAATTATATAACTTAAAATAGATAAGATAATCAAGGGTAATATAACACAGTTATATAAATATTTAAAATTAAAAGCAACATTATCTATTGGTAAAGTATAAAAACTAGTGTACAATTTTCCAATAGTTTTACTCAAAAGAGTCCCAATAAAAAAACCTAATAATCCTCCTGATAAAGACCCAATAATAGGATAAGTTAAATAACTAGTAGCAATATAAGATGATTGATATCCTAAGGCTTTTAAAACACCTATCTGTAATCTTTCATCTTCAATTCTTTTTTTAATTATTACAGCTATAACAAAAGCCGATATGCTTAATAATATATATAGGAAATAAATAGTAAAAGTCCGATTAGATGCAAATTCTAGCTGCAAAGCGTCTATCCTTATATTCCTCGATATAGTATTAATATTAGTCATTATATTATTTTCTTCGGCTTTAAACATTTTAGATAGCGGTCCTGTAATTTCACCTTTATCATTTATTTCAATATCAATTCTACTTTTGCGATCAATTTCATAATTAAATTTAGCAACATATACATCTTCTTTGATTCCATTAAAATTATTATAAGTTATTTCATTCATAAATAATATTCCATTATATTTTTCATCAAATAATGGGGTTGATAAAGATATAATAGGATAAATATGATCTGAGGCATACATATATCCTACTATTTTATAAGTGTTATTACCTATTTTATAATAATCACCAATACTTAAATTATTAATTTTAGCAAATCTTGGTAATACTGTTATTTCGTTTTCATTAATAGGATAATTTCCCTCTATTAAGTAAGGTTTATTAATATTATGATGATTATAAGGTATAGCTTTATATAAATATTGTTTATCTTTAATAATTTTAGATGTTGATAATTGATAAGAAAAATCATATTTTTTTGCTACTACATCAATTTTGTTTGTTATTTTTTCATCAGTTATATTGTATTTTGTAAATATATTATTAATTAAATAATATATATTC
>JAAZHK010000010.1 GCA_012510745.1 Mycoplasmatota bacterium | reverse complement strand
GCCTAAAAATAAACCAAGTATAGTAGATATTCCTAAAATGAATTATATAGCTGTAAGAGGAAAAGGGAATCCTAACGAAGAAAATGGAGATTACCAAAATACAATAGGATTATTATATGGAGTTGCATATACAATAAAAATGAGTTATAAAGGAACTCATAAAATAAATGGATTCTTTGAATATGTAGTTCCACCTTTAGAAGGATTTTGGTGGCAAGATGGAATTGAAGGAATGGACTACAATCAAAAAGATAAACTTAATTTTATTTCAATAATAAGATTACCAGATTTTGTTACAAAAGAAGATTTTGATTGGGCAATAGAAGAAGCAACTAAAAAGAAAAAACAAGATTTTTCAAGAGTTGAATTTTTAACATATGATGAGGGAATATGTGTTCAATGTATGCATCTTGGAAGTTATGATGATGAACCTGAAACAGTTAATTCAATGCATGAGTATATGAAAGACAATGGATATGAATTAGACATTACAGATTCTAGATTTCATCATGAAATATATTTAAGTGATCCAAGAAAAAGTGATATTAGTAAACTTAAAACAGTTATTAGACATCCTATTAAGAAAGTTAAATAAATTACAATTTATAGAAATGTTAAAAGTCTTTGACAAAATTCCAAAAGGCTTCGCTAGATTTGTTTATAAATATTAATTTATAATTGTATGTGAAAGGAGATAGTGTATGAAACTAGGAGAAAAAATTTTAGAATTAAGAAAAAAGAATGGATTTTCACAAGAACAATTAGGAGAAAAAATTAATGTAACAAGACAAACTATATCAAATTGGGAATTAGGAGAAACATCTCCTAATCCAGAACAATTAAAATTATTGTCAAAAGTATTAAATGTTAGTATTGATGAATTGTTGGATAATGATATACAATCAGTTTTAGTAGAGAAAGTCAGTAATACAGAAAAATTAGCAGGATTAGTTTTAAAAGTTTTAAAATGGTTAGGAATAATATTTATAATATTTTTAGTTATAGATGTTGTGGCTTTAATTTTATTTTCCATTTCTGGAAATTTTGTTGAATATCATGGTGCATCCACAATTTGTAAAATAGAAGATAAAGAATATGAAATTGAATTTGGAACAGACAAAAAGTTTAGTTGTAAAAATTGTTCAAATGTGATGAAAGAAGAAATAAAAAAAATAGTTGATTTTAATGATATAGATGGTAGTATGGTAAAAATAGAAAAATATTTTGAATCCAATAACGGAACTTGTGAATAACAAATTACAATTTATCTATTAGATTCGTGATTTAAGGAATATTGCGAAGTAAACGAAAGGATGAAAATCCTTTTTTTGTGCTATAATTGTAAGTGTAAGAGAAAGACAAATAGTAATTTGTAAAATAGTAAATTTAACTCCACATTATGTTTGGTTACATTATATTATAAACTTTATATAATTATTTATGAAAAGAGGGATAATTATGAATCAAGAGAATATTGGAAAGTTTATTGCTGAATGTCGTAAAGAAAAAAATATGACTCAACAAGAATTAGCAGAAAAAATAGGTGTGACTGATAGAGCTATATCAAATTGGGAAAATGGTAGAAGATTACCAGATTTAAGTTTAATAAGTTTAGTTGCTAGTGAATTAGATGTTAGCGTTGCTGAATTATTAAATGGAAGAAAACTAAATAAGGAAGAACTTGAAGAATTAAAAACTACAATTGATAAATTGTTAGAGTATAATACAGTTGAAGAAATTAATAAAATAAAAAGAATCAATAGTGCATTTACTTTATCATTTATTTTTATTGTTTTGGCAGTTATTATTAATGAAATTAATTCTTCTTCAGATATATTTAATTTTGAAGTTGCAGCATCTTATTTATTAGGCTCAGGAGTAGGAATTGGTTTACTAGCTATTATTAATAATTACATAAAGATAAATAAACAAAAAAATAATTTAAATAAATCAAATGATAATTTGGTTTTAAGATTAAAAAAAAGAGCGAATACCAGAAATAAATAATGCTAATAAGATATAATTAACATTACGATAGAACTATTGAAGATTCAGTGAAAAGAGAAATAAAAGAGGAAACAAATCTGGATGTTAAAGAAATAATGTATTTAAATTGGATTTTTAAGTACATTGATAAAACTCTTGAATGTACTGAATATGCATATATATCTTTTGTTGGTTCAGCTGAAATAACTTTAGATGAAACAGAAAACATTGATTATTTATGGTGTGATTTAGATGAGTTTATTAAAAGAATTAGATGGTTTGGTGACTTAGAAGTATTAAAAAAAGTATTGGAATTTGGAATAAAACGAAAAATATTTTTTAATATTGAACAGATAGAAAAATAATTTGTCCTGGTGGAGCACTTATGTATATTGTAATAGGTAGAAAATAACTAATTTTATTTAATTATTTAAAAATTTAAAATTCTTTTAAACTCTGAGAAAAGCAGACATCTTTGTTTACAATATACATTAAGTAATACACACTATTTCTGTTTTTATGTTATAATTAATTGGGTGATAAAATGAAAAAAATATTTTGTATTGGTCATGCTACTTATGATATTACTATTCCTATAGAAAGTTTTATTATTGAAAACACCAAAACTCGATTTGAAACTTTTTATGAATGTGGTGGTGGACCAGCTGCAACAGCAGCATATTTATTAGGAAAATGGGGGCAAAATGTTTATTTTATAGGAACTTTGGGCAATGATTATTATAAAGATAAAATAATAGAAGAATTTAAAAGCGTTAATGTGAATACAGATTTAATTGATATTAATAATTATGGAAAAACGACTTTTAGTTATATTTTAGCTAATAAAAATAATGGTCAAAGAACTGTTGTAAGTGTTAAAGATAAAAATTTAAAATATTCTAAACCAAATTTAGCTGAAAAGGTTGATATTATTTTAATCGATGGCACGGACTATGATATTGCATTAAATATAATTAAAAACAACCCACAAGCTATTAAAATTATTGATGCAGGAAGAAATACCAAAGAAGTAATTGAATTAGCAAAACAAGTAGACTACCTAATATGCTCTAAGTCTTTTGCAAAAGAATACACTAATATTAACATTGATAATAATGAATTAAGTTTATTAAAAAAAGCTTATGACTTATTAGAAAAAGGTTTTAAAAATAAAATTGCTATTACTTTAGAGTCAGCTGGAGTTTTTACTAAAGAAGGTGATGAGTATATTCAAATAGAAGGTATAAAAGTTAAATCAATTGATACAACTGGTGCTGGTGATATTTTTCATGGAGCTTTTACTTATTTTATAACAAATAATTATGATTATATTACTTCTTTAAAATATGCTAATATAACTGCTGGTTTATCAGTTACTAAAATAGGAACAAGAAATTCTATATTTGATCTTAATAAAGTAATTAATTATGAAAATTAATAATAGTTTTGAATATTAATTAGATAACAATAAAGAAACCACTATCCACTATCCACTATACTTTATAATTGTTTTTTAAAACAAAGAATTGACTTTTTAATTATAATGTGTTACAATAGGAGCCATAAATTACAAAAGGGGGTATTTTTATGTATAACGATACAGAAGAAACCAAAAAAGACAATGGTTTTCCATTAAAAGACTTTTTAGTAAAATTATTACTTATTATTTTATTTGTATTTATTTTAATATGGATATTTCCAGCAACTAGAATGCAACCATTTTACAAAAGTGTTTTTAATAATAATATTACAACTATGAAAGAAGCAGGTATTTCTTACTATACTAATGAAAGATTACCAATTAAAATTGGGGAAAGTAAAAAACTAAGTTTACAACAAATGCATGAAATGAAACTCATTATTCCATTTGTTGATAAAAACGGTCGTAGCTGTGATGAAAATAACTCTTATATAGAAATTACTAAAAACGAAAAAGAATATATTTTAAAAGTAGCTTTAACATGTGGTTCTGAAAATGATTATATAATAGTAAATCTAGGTTGTTATGATTATTGTAATAATCCTTGTAAAGAAGTTCTCGTTAAAGAAACAATTACTTTAGAAAAACCTATAAGTAAACCTATTCAATCAAAACCAACTTCATTAGAGTATGAATATCGTAGATCTATTTGTACTAGTTCATGGGGAAATTATGGTTCTTGGACTACAGAATATAGAGAAACCTCTTCAACACTAAGAAGAATTAATAAAATAGAAATGACAGAATGGACTAATTATTCTACTTCTAAACCTACATCAGCTGATAATCGCCAAATTGAACAAAAATCTTTCCTTGTTTCTGAGGCAACAACTAAACAAGTGTTAGTTACTCCTGCAACAACTAAACAAGTGTTAGTTACTCCTGCAACAACTAAACAAGAATTAGTTACTCCTGCAACAACTAAACAAGTACTAGTTACACCTGCAACAACTAAACAAGTACTAGTTACACCTGCAACAACTAAACAAGAACTAGTTACAGCAGGATATTGGAAATATAGTGGAGTTACATCATCAACAGCAGGAGCTCAAAAATATGTAACAGGAACTAAAACAGTAGATAATTGGAGTAGTACTAAAAACGATTATTTTAGTTATCGTCTAAGTAGTGATTCTAAAACTAAGGTTTTGAGTTGTCGTGTAGCAACAAAAGCCGAATGTGGTAGTAAATGTAATAGTTGGAATATAGTTTATAACTGTTCTTACCAAACAAATAATCCAACTACTGTTAACGTTTATGGTTATAGACTTTGGATAAATCCAGTATACAAAACAGTTAATGTTCCAGCTGAATATAAAACAGTTAATGTTCCAGCTGAATATAAAACAGTTAATGTTCCAGCTGAATATAAAACAGTTAATGTTCCAGCTGAATATAAAACTGTTAATGTTCCAGCTGAATATAAAACAGTTAATGTTCCAGCTGAATATAAAACAGTTAATGTTCCAGCTATATATGAATTAAGATATCGTTATCGAGACTATACAAATTTATATTCTTACAGCCATCTAACTAATGATTGTAATAATGAAATTATTTGGAGTACTCAAGAAAATCTAAGTGGTTGGACTAAAACTGGAAATTCTAGAACATCAAGTATTTAATAAAAGAGCAGTTGACTGCTCTTTTATTTGACTTTTTTAGCGTTTTATGTTATAATATCTGTACTTCAAGAATAGAGTAGATGATTAAAGGGTGGGGTTGATATAATGAAACAAAATTATATTTTTGAATATTTAAATGAAAATGAATTCAAAAAGAAAGAAAGATCTATCAGAAAATATAACATGTTGGCTTATAAAAAATTGACTTTTGATTTTTATCCAACAATTAGAAGTGGTAATTTTTTAGGCCAATTAGTATCTGTTTCTAAAAAAGATAATACAAAAACGTATGAGTTAAAACTACCGACTGATATATTATTTTCTAAAGTTCATGGTGAATTAAAATTACATTATACAGTATATGCAGATAAAAATATGGTTCTTCTTACTAATATTACACCAGAAGAAATTCTTAATGAAGGACATCGTGCTGAATTAAACACCTACAAAGGTGTTATGATATCTAAATCACATCCAGAAAAGGATATGTTTAAAATAAATTTAATAAATTTATTACAAAAGTAATGGCAACATTACTTTTTTATTTATTAAATATAATTTCATGATATAATATAAAAAAGATGGTGAATTATAATGATTGAAATTAAAACACTTTTAAACGATATTCAAAAATATTTAAATAAAGAAGTAATACTAACTGGTTGGGTAAAGAATCACCGCAAACATCAAAATATTGCTTTTATAGATTTCAATGATGGTAGTGTTTTTAAAACAATTCAAGTTGTATATAACGACTCTTTAATTAATTTTGAAATACTTAACAAAATTCACATTGGAGCTTGTGTTAAAATAATTGGTAAATTAATTAATTCTAGCGGTAATAAACAAGAATATGAATTAGAAGCCAGTAATATTATTTTGTTAGGAGATTGCTCTGAAGATTATCCTCTACAGCCACAAAGATATTCAAGAGAATATTTAAGAGAAATAAGTTACTTAAGACCACGTACTAGTTTGTTTCAAGCAGTTTTTCGAATTCGTTCCATTACCAGTATTGCTATCCATAAATTTTTTAATAATGAAGGCTTTATTTATTTACATTCACCAATTATTACTGATAATGATGGTGAAGGAGCAGGAGAAATGTTTCAAGTCACAACTTTTGATTTAAATAATATTCCTAAAGATGATAAAAGAAACATTAATTATCATAATGATTTCTTTTCAAAAAAAGTAGGATTAACTGTCACAGGTCAATTAGAAGGTGAAGCTTTTGCAATGGCATTTCGTAAAGTTTATACCTTTGGACCGATATTTAGAGCAGAAAAATCTAATACTAAAACGCATGCAGCTGAATTCTGGATGATCGAACCAGAAATAGCTTTTTGCGATTTAAATGATTTGATTAATTTGCAAGAAAAATTTTTAAAAGCTATTATAAAAGAAGTTTTAGATGAAGCCTCTGAAGAAATTAACTTTTTAAATAATTTTGTTGAAAAAGGTTTAAAAAACAGATTAGAAAAATTATTAATTAATTCTTTCAATCGAATTACTTATAATGAAGCAATTGATATATTAAATAAGGCTGATATTAAATTTGAAAACAAACCCCAATTTGGCCATGATTTATCAAAAGAACATGAGAGATACTTAACTGAGGTTTATTTCCAAAACCCAGTATTTGTAACCGATTGGCCTAAAGAAATAAAAGCTTTTTATATGAAGTTAAATAACGATAATAAAACTGTTGCGGCTGTTGATTTATTAGTAGCTAAAGCTGGAGAATTAATGGGAGGTTCTCAAAGAGAAGAATCTTACGATATTTTAATGAAAAAAATGCAAGAATTAAATATTGATCAAAAAGGGCTGTGGTGGTACTTAAATCTTCGAAAATACGGAGGTTGTATTCATTCTGGTTTTGGTATTGGATTTGAGCGATTATTAATCTTTTTAACAGGAATTGATAATATAAGAGATGTTATTCCTTTTCCAAGAACTTATGGTAACTGTGATTTTTAATAAAAAATTGTTAAATCTATCTTGTCAATTATAATATAATATGCTATTATAAATAGCATGGACCCTTAGCTCAATTGGTTAGAGCACCCGGCTCATAACCGGACGGTTGTAGGTTCGAGTCCTACAGGGTCCACCACTTATAAATTAATTTTTTAATAAAAAAGAAGATCTTTGATTAACTTCATAGATCTTTTTATTTTTTACAAACTACCTAGTATGTCTAAAGCTAGTAAATAAATAAGTTGCAGCAATACCAATCAAAATTCCAATAACGCCATATAGAATTTTATTAAATACGTCATTGTCAACATCAACATCACTATCTAAATTATTATCTAAAATATTATCATCATCTAGATTGTCGTCTATATTATTATTGTTATTATTATCAATAATATCATTATCATTATTATTATCATTAATTATTGGATTTTGTAATCTAGTTAATGAAGAGTTTAGATTTGTGTTGTTACTATGAGCTAGAATCTTTGGAGTATTAATTACCGAAAAAGTAAATATAGTTATAACCATAACAATTAAAGAAATTTTTTTCATTATAAACCTCCTTTCAAAAATATTATTCCCATTAAAAATAAAATTATGTTTTTTTTGAATTATCAAGTTGCTTTTTTATTAATTATAAGATAAAATCTTATTATATTTATTTGGCCTGTTGGTGAAGCGGTTTAACACGTTGCCCTCTCAAGGCAATATTCATGGGTTCAATTCCCATACAGGTCACCATGTTTAAAATTGCTAACATTAAAATTTTAATGTTAGTTTTTATTTTTAATGATTAATAGTTTTTGAAGTTTTTAGAGTTTTATATAACGGTTTACTTTTTATCAAAAAATGTTATAATTTAATTATCGTATATAAATAGTCAAACTGTACTATAAAGGAGAGTAATAACTTTGAAAAAAACAAAAGCAATTGTTGATGAATATAAAATTGTAGATAATATTAGATCTTTAGGAATCGATATGATTAATGAAGCTAAAAGTGGTCACCCTGGTATTGTATTAGGTGCAGCACCTATTCTTTATACTTTATATGGAAGACATTTAAATATTAATCCTAAAGAACCGAATTGGATAAATCGTGATCGTTTTGTGTTATCTGCAGGCCATGGATCAGCATTATTATATGCAACTTTATTTATGGCAGGTTATGATATTAATATTGACGATTTGAAAAGCTTTCGCAAAATAAATTCTAAAACCCCAGGTCACCCTGAGTATAATATTACTCCAGGAGTAGAATCCTCAACTGGACCTTTAGGACAGGGTTTAGCTAATGCTGTAGGAATGGCTATTGCTGAAAGATTTTTAGCTAGTAAATATAATACTAAAAAGAACTTGGTTATTGACTACAATACTTATGTTTTGTGTAGCGATGGCGATTTAATGGAAGGAATTAGCTATGAAGCTATAAGTTTAGCCGGACATTTAAAATTAAATAAATTAATTGTTTTATATGATTCTAATGATATTTGTTTAGACGGATCAACAAAAATAACGTTTTCCGAAAATGTTATAGATAGATTTAAAGCTTTAGAATGGAATACTATTTTAGTAAAAAATGGTAATAATATTAATGAAATTTCCAAAGCTATAGAAAAAGCAAAAAATAGTAATAAACCAACTCTTATTGAAATAAAAACAATTATTGGTAAATATTCTAAATATCAAGGAACTAATAAAGTACATGGTTCTCCATTAGAAGAAGAAGATATTATAAATATTAAAAAAACCTTGAATATAAGAAATGTTCCTTTTTCAGTTAGCAATGAAGCAATAAATGAATTTCAAAAGGCTATTATTATGCGTTATGAAGATTGCCACAAAAAATGGATGAACACTTTTAATTTATTAGATAAAAACCTTCAACAAGAACTTGTGCAAATTATAAATAAAAAACCAAATTTTAATTTAAAAGAATTAGAATTTGATATACCTGATAAAGCAATTGAATCTACTAGAGTAACAGGAGGTAAAATTTTAAATGCAATTAGTAAATTATTACCTTTTTTAATTGGCGGATCTGCTGATTTATCGAATTCCACTAAAACAAGATTACTAGAAGAAACTGATTTTCAAGCCAATAACTATAGTGGGCGAAATATTAATTTTGGCGTTAGAGAACATTCAATGGGTGCTATATTAAATGGTCTAGCTTTATCAGGACTGCGTCCTTTTGGATCTACTTTTTTAGCTTTTGCTGATTATTTAAAGCCAGCCTTAAGAATGAGTTCTATAATGAATTTACCTGTAATTTATATTTTTACACATGATTCTATATCCGTAGGAGAAGATGGACCAACTCACCAGCCTGTTGAACAATTAACTATGTTAAGATCAATTCCTAATTTAGATGTTTTTAGACCAGCAGATGCTAATGAAGTAATTGGAACATATAAGGCTATAATAACTAAAAAAGAAGGGCCTTCTGCTATTATATTAAGTCGGAATGATGTTCCTATAATTGAAAACACTAAGGTAAAAGAAGTGAAAAATGGAGCCTATATAGTTAAGAACGAAGCAAGCAAATTAAATGCTATTATAATTACAACTGGAGAAGAATTATCTTTAGCACTTAATATTGCAGATAATTTAACAGCTAAAGGATACGGCATTAGAGTTGTTAGTATGCCTTCAATTGAACTTTATGAAGAAAAAAATGATGAATATAAGGAATTAATATTACCAACTACTATAAAAAAGTTTGTTATTGAAAAAAGTACTAGTCATTCTTGGTATAAATATGTTTATAATGATAATTATTTATTTAATATTAATAATTTTGGTATAAGT
>JAAZHK010000056.1 GCA_012510745.1 Mycoplasmatota bacterium | reverse complement strand
ATGTTTAAGTTCAAGTTTCCTCGGTAGGGTTTATTTTTATACCTACTGTCTATGGCACTTACAAATTAAATAAATTATAATACATTTTTTTTTATTTGTCAAAAGAATTTAAATTAAGTTTAATTCCCGGACCCATCGTACTAGAAATAGATATATTTTTAATATAAGTTCCTTTTACTGTAGATGGTTTAACTTTTATAATATTATATACAAATGCATTTAGATTTTCTAATAATTGTTGATCTGTAAATGAACTTTTACCAATAATACTGTGAACATTTCCAAAAGTATCTGAACGATATTCAATACGACCAGCTTTTATTTCATCAATAGCTTTAACTACATCAGTAGTAACTGTTCCTGTTTTTGGATTAGGCATCAAACCTTTAGGACCTAATATTTTACCTATTTTTCCTAGTAAAGGCATAATATCTGGAGTTGCTATCATAACATCAAAACCAAACCAGTTTTCTTTTTCAATTTTTTCAATTATATCGACATCTCCAACAAAATCAGCTCCTGCTTCTTGAGCTTTTTTAGCTTGGTCTCCTTTAGCTACCACTAAAATCTTTTTTACTTTCCCTGAACCGTTTGGTAAAACTATGGTACCCCTTAATTGTTGATCAGCTTTTTTAGAGTCAACATTCAACCGCATAGCTATTTCTATAGAGCTATCGAATTTACTAATAGAAGTTTCTTTTACTAATTTAATAGCTTCTTCTATTGAATATTGAGTTGATTTATCAATCTTTTGCATTGCCTCAATATATTTTTTACTTTTTTTCTTCATATTTAAATACCTCCTTGTGGTAAATTAGCGGATATTAATTCCTCCCACATAGATAATCATCTATATGTATATATAATTATTTTATTTCAATTCCCATATTTAATGCTGTTCCCTCAATAATTTTAATAGCTGATTCAATATCATAAGCATTTAAATCTGGTAATTTGATTTCAGCAATTTCACGTACTTGCTCCTTTGTTAAAGAACCTACTGGTTGTTTCATCCCTACAGCCGATCCTTTATTAACATTAGCCATTTTTTTAATTAAAAATGATGCTGGGGGAGTCTTAATAACAAAATCAAAGCTTCTATCTTCATATATTGAGATTTCTACTGGTAAAACATTTCCCATTTTATCCCTAGTTGCTTCATTATAACGAGTACAAAACTCCTGTAAGTTAATCCCTGCTGGACCTAATACTGTACCCACTGGTGGAGCCGGTGTTGCTTTACCTGCTTCAATTTGTAACTTAATTTTTTTAACGACTTGTTTTTTTGCCACGAAAAACACCTCCTATATTTATCTTTTTCGCGAGTGGTTCAAATAGCCTATCCGCGCCTCCCACTAATTAAACTATATTAAATTAAATATAGTTACTAAATAATAACATCCTTTTTAGTAAAAATCAACTATCTTTTAAGCTTTTTGAATCTTTGATAATTCTACCTCTACTGATGTTACTTGACCAAATAAATCAACTGATATTGTCAAGACTTGGGAAGTAATATCAATGTTTTCAATCTTGCCTTCCATTTCCTTAAATGGACCATCAATAATTCTTACTCTATCTCCTTCTTTTATTTCATTAACTATATCTAATCGACTAATGCCCATATTACTTAATATGTGATCGACTTCATACGGTTGCAATGCTGTTGGTTTAGCACCCTTGCCACTTGATCCTATAAAACCTGTAACACCAGGTGTGTTTCTTACAACAAACCAAGCTTCATCACTCATAATCATTTCAACTAAAATATATCCTGGAAACATCTTTTTAATTTTCTCTTTTTTTACGCCGTCTTTTATTTCTTCTATTTTTTGTTCAGGTACAATTACCCTAAAAATATAATCATCCATTTCCATAGAATTAGCACGCATTTCTAATTTTTCTTTAACATTATCTTCATGCCCAGAATAAGTATTAACTACATACCATTGTTTTTCCATTATTTCACCCACGTCTGTAATGCAGCCATTATTAAATCAATTATAGCAAACATTATTGCAAAAAATATAATAAAAAAAATTGTAGCAATAGAGTATTTTAACATTTCTTTTTTAGTTGGCCATTTAATTTTACTAATTTCTTTTTTCATTTCCTTAAAATATTTAAAAACTTTTTTCATTATTCACCTACTTATTATATGAGTTTCTTTCAAAATAAAAACACCTATTTGTGTCACAATTAAATTAACACATTCCTTATTATAAGTCAACATAAAAGTAAAAATAAATAATTATAATGATCAACATTACTAAAATTAAAATTATAGGTATCAAAAGAATATTCGTAAAAGCTGCTTTATGTTCTTGTTGTTCAGCAAAAGCTCTACCAGCTGCCGTAGATTTGATATAGGTGTTTTGACGGCTAATATTTAAGGAACCATCATCAATTTTAATAGGGATTATTTTAGGATTTTTTTTAAAATCACAATAATAAATAGCTTCATCGTTAATAACTTCTGCATAAAAGGGTTCATCATCATTAGGTAAAAGATCTTTATATAAATAGTAATTGTTGTTTATCCACTCTTTAGAAAAGAGATTATCAGTTTTACCTAAAAAGAGGCTTATCATTAAACTGGTTAAGTTGTGAATTGTTTCTTTTTGGTAATTATTATTAATTGGCACAACTTCTTTAAATGTTATTGGACCCTGATAAATTACATCAATACTATTAAAATTAATAATTGGCATTTGACCCTTATCATTAAAATTCTTTGACATTAAACTTGCAAAATAATGAAATCTTTCTAATTCTTTACTCACTTCTTGACTGTCTTTAGCATTATTATTAGTAGTTATTAACCAACTTTTAATATCCATTATTATCACCTATTATAATTATAACACTTTATTGTGATAAATAAACGAAATTCTGTAATCTTAATTTTTTTCTAATAGCTACACAAGCATTATCAATTGTTTTTTCTTTAAGTTCAAGTAATTTAGATATTTCACGATGTTTAAAACCATTTAATTTTAGTTCAAAAATTTGTGATTGAATAAAAGAAAGTTTATTCATAAAAATAATTAATTGAGTACAAAAATCATTTATATTTACTACTTGTAAAGGATCAACTAATTTGCTATCAGCAATCATTTCCATAATAGTTAAATTCTGGCAAACGGTTTCTTCATAAGAAATTGCTTTATTTAGAATTTGCTTTTTCTTTGTATTATTATAATTAATAGCTTTTATCATAGTTCTTTTAATAGAAACTAGAGCATAAGTATAAAATAAATTATCCCTTTCTTGATTAAAACTATAAGTAGCATTACATAAACCAATCATTCCTTCTTGAATTAAATCCTCAATTTCTAAACCAACTTGTTGGGCCTGATAAAAGTATTTTTTAGCAAAAGATTTTACTATAGGGCTATATTTAATATACATACTTTTCATAGCGTCATCATCATTTTCTCTAATCATATAAATTAATTCATTATCATTGTAACTTCTATAATTCAATTTATCACCTATTTCTTATTTTTTAACACCTCATATATCATTATTCCTGCTGATACTGATGCATTTAAACTATTTATCTGACCATACATAGGGATAGAAGCTATAAAATCGCAATTTTCCTTTGTTAACCTACTCATTCCTGATGATTCTTTACCAATAACTAAAGCTATTTTACCATTATAATCAATCTTTTTGTAATCGGTACCCTTCATGTCTGTTCCAACAATCCAAAAATCACAGCTTTTTAATTTAGTAATAGTTTGATTAATATTAGCAACTTGAACGATTTTCACATTATCAGCAGCGCCCACACTAGTTTTCATAACTGTTGAGTTAATTGATGCACTACGATCTTTAGGTATAATAATTCCAGTTATACCAGCAGCTTCACAAGTTCTAATAATAGCACCAATATTATAAGGATCCTCTAAATGATCTAATATAACAATAATTTCATCTTCTAAAATAGTAGACAATTCACTATATTTATAATCAGATATATATAGTATTATACCTTGATGATTTCCTTCTGCAAGTCGATCTAATTCTTTTTTATCAGCATATTCTATATTAATTTTTCTATTTTCTAGAAGAGTTTTTACTGTATTATCCTTTAAATTATATTGCAAAATAGCTTTTTCAATCTTTTTGTTGTTTTTTAACAATTCTAGCGCTACATTTTTACCATATACTAACATTTAATTTTCCTCCCAAATCTTATTAAATAATTGTTCTAATCTATTTGTATTTTTCTTTAAATATAATTCGCCAACTAAAGCTTCTAATCCTGTAGCATATTTATAAGTTAGAATATCACAGTTTTTAGGATGATTAGAGCTTCGATTATTTCTACCTCTTTTAATAATATTCATTTCCGATGACGAAAAAAAACCCTCCTTTTGTAATTTTTCTATTATAGCTGCTTGATTTTTAGCACTAACATATTTTACAGTTTCTTTTTGTAATTTATTAACATCGTTAATTCCTTTTTTTAATAAATAATCTCTAATATATAATTCATATACAGAATCACCTAAAAAAGCTAAAGCTAAAATATTAATTTCTTTTGTATTCATAGTATCACCAAAGTTAATTATATCATAAAAGCTAGTTATAATAACTAGCTCTAATTTTTCGTTTTGGTATATAATTCGTTTCTTTATTTATCTCTTTGATTACCAGCAAGAATGATTAAACGTAGAAGTTGTAATATTGTCGTTAATAAACTAGCTATATATGTAAACGCAGCGGCTTTTAACATTACATTAACTCCTTCTTTTTCTTCTTCATCAATAAGTGAAAGTTTTTGCAGCTGAACCTGAGCCCTTGAAGAAGCATTTAGTTCTACCGGCAGAGTTACTAATTGAAATAATAAAACTAACATTATCAAAGCAATCCCTAACCAAACTAAATTTATATACCCCATAATTAAACCTAATAAAATTGCTATATATCCAAATTTATTACCTACAATAGCTAGTGGTAAAACACCATTTCTAATTTTAATTAATTGATATCCTTGTTTATGTTGTAAAACATGACCTATTTCGTGAGCTGATATACTAGTTGAAGCTATCGAATTATCATTAAAAACTTCTGTTGACAACTTCACAGTCTTTCTAACGGGATCATAATGGTCAGTTAATATGCCTTTTGTTTCAATAATGTGAATGTCTTTGATGTTATTTTTTTCCAATATTTCTTTAGCTATCTCAAAACCGCTTTTTTTATTATTATTATCAATTACTCTATATTTATTATAAGTACTTTTAACAAATATTTGAGCACCTAAAGAAATAATTAAACCTAATATAATCAGTCCTTCATTTAAAATAAAATCATTCATAATTATTCCCTTTCATATTTACTACCCTCTTTTGTATCATAAGTTTTAATTCCTGTTTTTAATAACTCTTCCCTTATTTTATCAGCTGTTATAAAATCCTTTTCTTTTTTCGCTTGATCTCTGGCTTTAATTTTTACCATTTCTTCATCTGTAAATTTATTTGTTTCTTCTTTAAACAAGTTTAAAGAAAGCACTTTTTCGAAATTTTTTATCAAATAAATCTTACTAGATTCATTTAATTGTTTATCTTTTAAAACATCAAAAACAGTAGTTATCATTAAAGCAGTATTTAAATCGTTACTAATAGCTTCTCTAAATTGTTGATCATAGGACTTGATTTTTTGATAATCAAGTTCTCCATCCTTTTTTAAAGCTAAAATCCTAGCTTTTAATTTTTTATATGCTCTATCAGCACCGTCTAAAGATTCATATGTAAACAACAATTGATTACGATAATGAGATTGTAAACAATAAAAACGATAAACTATTGGATTATAACCCTTACTTTCTAAAAAAGATAAAGTTAAAACATCGCCTGAAGATTTACTCATCTTTCCTTTATTATCATTTAAATGTTCAATGTGAAACCAATATTTACACCATTGATGATCAATAACAGCCTCCGCTTGTGCTATTTCATTAGTATGATGAGGAAAAATATTATCTACTCCTCCGCAGTGAATGTCTAAATATTCACCCAAATATTTTAATGCAATAGTTGAACATTCAATATGCCATCCCGGATAGCCCCTACCCCAAGGTGAATCCCATTTTAATTCTTGGTCATCAAATTTAGATTTAGTAAACCATAAAACAAAATCAGCACTATTCTTTTTATAAATATCTTCTTCTACAGCATCTCTTGAAGCAACATTTAATTCCTCTGCCATTTGATTAGTTAAAACATAATATTGATCTATTTTTGTAGTATCAAAATAAACGTTACCATTAGATAAATAAGCATATTCTTTATCAATTAAAGATTGAATTATTATTATATAATCTTTTATTAAAGTTGTTGCAGGCACAATAATATCTGGTTTCTTAATATTTAGTTTTTCAGCATCTTCAAAGAAACTTTTAGTGTATTTTGCAGCTATTTCTAAAACACTTTTATTCTCTTTTTTAGCTCCTTCTACCATTTTGTCATTCCCATCATCAGAATCATTCGTTAAATGACCAATATCAGTTATATTCATAGCCCTTTTAACTTTATATCCCATATAAATAAGTGCTTTTTCTAATATATCTTCAACAATATAACTTCTTAAATTACCAATATGGGCATAATGATACACAGTAGGACCACATGTATACATACGAACAATTCCCTTTTCATAAGGAATAAATTGCTCAATTTTTCGAGTTAAAGTATTATATATTTTCATTACATATCCCCTCAATTAATTATATGTATTATATTTAATATAGTATATCATGATTTTTAAAAGAAAAAAAGACTACCTTCATTGTCAAACAATAGAAGAAATCTTAATATCTGTTTTACCATCAATAATATTATCAATAATCATTGAATCAATTTTATTATTAACTATCTTTTCTATTTTTCTAGCCCCGGTTTCCTTATAGTTAGATAATTCTAATATTTCTTTAATAATATTGTTGTTTACACTTAAATTTATTGCTTTTAATTTTAACTCTTGTTGTTTTTGTTTTAATTTGTTTTTAATTATCTTTCTTATTTCTGTTTCTGTTAAATTCTCCATTTTTATTATATGGTTAATTCGATTAATTAAAAGAGGATTAATATAATTACTTAAATTATTAAACGTATTTTTATTATCATGAAAACCAATATTATCGTAATTACAATTTGCATTTGCAGTCATAAATATAATATTATTATCAAACCTAACAACATTACCTTTAGAGTCTTTTATGGACCCCTCATCTAAAATTTGGAAAAAGATATTTAAAACCTCAGGATGAGCTTTATCTATTTCATCTAACAATACTAAAGCGTGAGGCTTGTTTTTTATTTCCTCCAAAATATTCTTATTATCATTATATCCTAAATAACCAGGTGGAGCTCCTAAAATTTTACTTATAGAATGACTCTCTTTAAATTCAGTCATATCTAATCTAATAAAATTATTTTCAAATAATTCTTTAGCATATTCTTTAATTAAGTAGGTTTTTCCAACACCACTTTTACCAATTAATAATATTGATTCTGGTTTGTTTTCTTGTTTATAACCTAACTTTATCCTTTTTGTTATATTAACAATTGTATTTATCGCCTCATCCTGCCCAAATATACGTTCCTTTAATACAACTTCTAATTTATTTAAATTTTTAATACTTTCCTTATCTATTTCATAAATAGGAATTTTAGTTTTAATATTAACAATATGAGCAACATCTTCTTTGGTAACTTGTTTGTTTTTGTTTTTTGTCATTATTTTTAATTCTAGGGAATTGATTTTACTTTCTAGTTTTTGTTCTTCTTCTTTTAGAGTGCTCGCTAATTCAAAATTATTTTCAATAATCATTTTATTTTTTTCTTTAATTATTTTTGTTAAATTTTGTTTTAAAGCTGTTATATCATTAGTTTTATAATCGCTTTTTAATGATACTTTTGCACATACTTCATCTAAAATGTCTATAGCTTTATCCGGTTGTTTACGTTCATAAATGTATTTACTACTAAGCTCTATAATTAATTTTAATATATTATCATCTACTTTAACCCCATGAAAACCCTCATAAATCGGATTTAATTTCTTTAAAATTAATAAGGTTTCTTCCTTATTGGGTTCGTTTATATTAATAATTTGAAAGCGTCTATCTAAAGCTCTATCTTGTGCTATAAAACTTTTGTATTCATCTGTTGTCGTTGCTCCTATCAATTTAATTTTACCTCTTGCTAAAGCCGGCTTCAGAATGTTAGAAGCATCTATTGCTCCCTCGGCCCCTCCTGCTCCAACTAAAGTATGAACCTCATCAATAAAAAGGATAATATCTTGATTATTTTCGACTTCTTTTATTATTTTACTAATTCTTTCTTCAAATTCTCCTCGATATTTAGTTCCGGCAACTAATACAGCTGTTGATAATGATAATATTCTTTTATTTTGTAAAGTATCTGGGACCTCTTTTGCTACAATTTGTCTACTTAATTCTTCTACTATAGCGGTTTTTCCAACACCTGCATCTCCTATCAATAAGGGGTTATTTTTACATCTCCTTGATAAGATTTCAATAAGACGATTTATTTCTTTGTCTCGACCAACTACTGGATCTAATTCATTGTTGTCCGCTTTTTTAGTCAAATCTACACTATAATCTTCAATTATTAATTTCTTTTTATTCTTCACTCTAGAAACATCATTTTTAGGCATTAAATCACTATACATCTTTTCTATATCAATACCCATTCCAATTATTAAACGAATAGCTATTCCTTCCCCTTCTTCTAAAATAGCTAAAAATAAGTGTTCACTAGATACAGGTTTATCAACTTCTTTAGCATTTAATATAGCTGTTTCAACTGTTTGTTTTAACAAAGGTGTATATAAAAACCATTTATTAATTTCACTTCCTACACCAATAATTTTAATAATCTCATCTTTAAATCTCTTATATGTTAATTGATAACTTTTTAATTGTCTACTAATATAACTATCGTTAGCTAATATAGCTAATACTAAATGCTCACTACCAATATAAGGATGTTTTAGTTTTAACATTTCTCTTTTAGCATTAACCAAAACTCTTTGAGCCTCTTCACTAAATTTTGAAAACATACTTTTCTCCTCTCTATATATTCTATGTATATATTTTGATAATTAAATATCTTTTTTATACAAAAAAAAAGATCTATTTCTAGATCTTAAATTAATATCATTATAATAAATACAATAAACAATATAACTATTAATTGTAAAATTATTTTGGTTATAAACTTCATCCAATCTTTAAAACTTATTTTTAAATACGCCAAAGTTGCTAACAATATAATACTAGTAGGCGCTATTAGTAAAGCTAAACCATTCATGGCTTGAACTAAAACAGCTATTAAAGGATGTAAAGCAGTATCTGTTATCACACTTTTTACATATTCAAGTAATATTAATGAAGCATAATATTTTTCAACAGTAAAGAAAGCAGTAATAAAACTAACTAATGACATAGTTACAATGTTAAATCCTTTAGTTAATTCTAATAAAAATTTTACTATAGTCAATAGAAATGGATGTGATAAAGTTATTACAAGCACCATATAAGCCAAGATTAATAGCATAACTGTTGGAATATGTTTTCTAACACCGTCTATTATAGCGTCTACTAAATCCTTAAAACTTATTTTATATATTAAAGCTAATAAAATTATACCGATTATAAGCACAACAGTATATTCTAGAGCACTCCAAGTTCCAAAAGCAGGAATTTCACCTAACAATTTATAAAGAATAGGCATACTGCCAATAGAAAACTCTTTGATCCAATTTGTGGCATTTGCAAATATTTTAATATTTAATTCTGTTTCCCATGGGATCATACCAATCATAAATATTAAACAAATAACATCTAAAATAATTATCATTGGCCAAATTCTAACTTTAGTATCATTTAAAGTAGGAACATATTCTTTTATTTCAGCCGGAGTTATTTTATTTTGTTTTTTATCTTTAACGTATTTTAAAGTATTGTAAATCAAAATAGCAATACCCAACACAAGAATTACAATTCGAGCAAGTAATTCGTTACCATTTTCTAAAGCGAAAATAGTGTTAACTAAAGATGTATTCTCCGGCATATAAATTAATCCTACATAACCAACAGATACTGAACCGATAGTAACCAATGCTGCTGTGAACTTGTTATAACCCATAGCAAATAATACACTAATAATAAATGGGAACATGAATAACATAGGTACTGTTAAACCTGTAAGAGCTGTTAATACTGAAAGAAAAACAACTGCAAGCGATATAAACAACCATTTTTTATTATTAAATCCACTAGATATTTTATTAATTAATTTAGCGTAGGCATCTATTTTATTTAATAACGTATAAAAAACTCCTATAGTTAAGATTAAAATTAAAATATTACTAAAATAAGTAGCTGCTACAACAAAATAATTAAATACATCAAAAATACCAACTTGATATTTAACATCTTCTGTTAAGACTTGATTATAATAAGTTGTCGGTAATAGCCACGATAATAATACAACAGCTAAAATAATAATTCCAAGTGTAATTAACAAATTATATTTTTTAACAATCTCTTTTTTTTCTTCTATTATTATCTTTTTGGTTTTTGCTGCTGGTGATTTTTTATATCTATCGCGACCAAATGCTAATACTGGAATAGTAATAAACGAGAAAAACATTGATAATATAGCAAAAGTCTTAGACTTTTTAAATAAAATCGATATTTTATACAAGGCAATCATAGATGCAACAACATTAACTATTGGTATAAAAATTAACCAACGCTTCATTTCAGCAATTTCAAGCATTAACCAATTATTATAAAAAGGTATAAGGCTTTTCCAACCTGCCTGATGAGCTTTTTCAAATAATTTATAATTTCCTATTAATAAAATTATAATTAAAGTTAAATAAATAATTTCCATAATATATTAAATCCTTTCATTTTTATCATTGTATAAATTATATTATACAACAAAACATTATTTTTACAAGTTTATTATTTTTTTATTTCCTCATTTATGGTCTGTCTCATTAAAGGAAATAGAACAACGTCTTTAATATTGTTGCTATTAGTTAGTAATTGAATAAGCCTATCAATGCCCATTCCCCAACCACTAATTGGAGGCATACCATATTCCATTGCTGTTATATAATCATAATCCATATCCATAGCCTCATCATCACCCGCTGCTTTTAATTTAGATTGCTCTAGCAATCTTCTTTCTTGTTCCTGAGGATCTACCAACTCTGAAAATCCATTAACTATTTCTGCCCCATTAATTATTAATTGAAAACGATCTGTAATTTCTGGTTTTTCATCATTAGCTCTAGCAAGAGGAGATAGACTAATTGGATGATTTACCAAATATATAGGACCCACAATATTAGGCCTTGCTACTTTTTTATATAAATAATCTACTAAATTGCCATAGCCTAAATTTTCTATTGGGGTAGAGCTTTCAAGATCTATATTATTTTCTTGAATCTTTTTCAATAATAATTCCTTAGTATTGTATTGTGCAATATCTATATCAGCATATTTTATAATTAAATCTCTAAAAGAATTGCTTGGCCAATTACCAGATAAATCTATTTCCTTATCACCAATTTTGATATTTAAAGTACCATACATTTTTTTAATAATAGCTTGTAACATATCTTGAATTAGTTTCATGTTATCTTGATAATTATAATAAGATTGATATGCCTCAATCATTGTAAAGTCTTGTAAGTGTGTTGCATCTATACCCTCATTCCTAAAGCATCTCGCTATTTCGAACACCTTAGGCATACCAGCAATAACAGCTCTTTTCATATAAGTTTCTGGTGCTATACGTAAATAGACTTCCATATCTAAAGCATTATGATAAGATTTAAATGGTTTAGCAATTGCCCCGCTAGGTTTATTATTTAAAATAGGAGTTTCGATTTCTAAATAACCTAAATTATCTAAATAATTTCTTATTTCTTTAATGAATTTAATTCTAGTTAAAAATGTATCTCTAGTATCCTGGTTCATAATCAAATCTAAATAACGCTGACGATAACAAAGTTCTGGATCATTCAAACCGTGGAACTTTTCTGGCAATGGTTTCAAAGCTTTTCCTAAAAAAACAAAAGTATTAGCCCTAATTGTTTTTTCACCAGTATGGGTAGTAAATATCTCACCCTCTACTCCTATAAAATCTCCCAAATCAAAATTATCTTTAAAAAACTCGTATTGTTTTTCTCCAACTAAATCGATTTTAATTGAAATTTGAGCAGAACCTTCTATATCCCGAATTGTTAAAAAACTTATTTTTCCCATTTTTCTCATTAACACTATTCTTCCAGCTACTTTAACATTATTTACACCGTCATTAAGATCTTTAATTTCTTTTAAATTATAATTTATTTCATATCTGTCTGGGTAGGGGTTACAATTTCTTTTAATATTTGAGATTTTATTTCTTCTAACTTGTTCTTGATCGCTAAATTCCTTCATTGCTTTTCCTCCAGTTCTTTTTTATAATCATTTAATATATTCATTATACCATTTATTGTCTTTTCTTGATACACTTTCATTTTGATTTCATTAGCTTTTTTTAAACCTTTCAAATACCATGCTATATGATTTCTCATCTCCAAAACTGTTATTTTTTCACTTTTTTGTTCACTTAAATAAGTCATATGTTTAAAAATCATATTGATCTTTTCAATATCAGATACCTTTGGTAAAATAGTGCCTTCTTTTAAATAAGCAATAATATCTCTGATTAACCAGGGATTACCAAGAACGCCACGACCAATCATAATAGCATCACAACCTGTTTCATCTAAAATGGCTTTAGCTGAAAAGATATCTACAATATCCCCGTTTCCTATTACCGGAATTTTAACATTAGCTTTAACCTCTTTTATAATACTCCAATCAGCGATTCCTGAATATCCTTGACTTCTAGTTCTTGGATGAACAGTAATAGCTGATGCACCTGCTTTTTCAACAGCTTTAGCTACTTCAATAGCATTAATATTTTTAAAATCCCAGCCACTTCTTATTTTAACAGTCACAGGAATAGGAACTGTTTGTATAACAGCACGAACAATCTTTTCTATTTTATTAACATCTTTTAATAAAGCAGCACCTGCTTGTGCCTTTATAGCAACTTTTGGTACTGGACATCCAATATTAATATCAATAATATCAGGTTTCATATAGTTATATATAAATTCTGCGGCTTTAATAAATGATTCTTCATCACTACCAAATATTTGTTGAACAATAGGTCTTTCAAAATTAGTAGCATATAACATATCAATTGTTTTTTTATTTTTATAAAACAATGCTTTATCATTAACCATTTCAGCAAAAATTAAACCACAACCCATTTCTTTTATAATTCTTCTAAAACTAGAATTTCCAATCCCTGCCATCGGAGCTAATACTATTTGATTTTCAATAACAACATTTCCTATTTTCCACTTCATAAACAACACCAAAAATATTATATCATATCAAAATAAGAAATGACATTAATCATTTCTTATTTTGAGGTATTGTAATTATATTATAATAATCTTTAATCTTCTTTTCTACTTCTTCTCTTATAGTTTGATTTTCTTTTAAGAAGATTTTAACATTCTCTTTACCTTGACCAATCTTTTCTCCATTATATGAAAACCAAGAACCATTTTTTTCAATGATAGCTACATCTACAGCTAAATCAATTAATTCTCCTTCACGACTTATACCCTCACCATACATTATATCAAGCGAAGCTGTTTTAAAAGGTGGAGCTACTTTATTTTTAACTACCTTTATATTAGTACGATTACCTATAATTGAATCACCTATTTTTAATTGTTCAGCTCGCCTTATTTCTAATCTAATTGTTGAATAAAACTTTAAAGCACGACCTCCAGGAGTTACTTCAGGATTACCAAATATAATGCCTACTTTTTCACGTAATTGATTAATAAAAATAGCTGTTGTTTTAGTTTTACTAATAGTACCACTTAGCTTTCTCAAAGCTTGACTCATCAATCTAGCTTGTAAACCAATATGAGAATCCCCCATCTCTCCTTCTATTTCTGCTTGTGGAACTAAAGCAGCTACCGAATCTATAACAACCATATTGACTGCTTCACTTCTAACCAGTGCCTCACAAATTTCCAAGGCCTGCTCTCCATTATCTGGTTGAGCTAATAATAATTCATTAATATTAACACCCAAATTTTTAGCATACACCGGATCAAGAGCGTGTTCAGCATCTATAAACGCTGCTCTTCCACCTAATTTTTGGACTTCAGCAATAGCGTGTAAAGCAAATGTGGTTTTACCACTTGACTCAGGACCATATATTTCAATTATTCTTCCTTTAGGGAGTCCACCCACTCCTAAAGCAATATCTAAACCAATTGAGCCGCTTGGAGTAACTTCGATTTCCATGTGATTATCATCACCTAATTTCATAATTGAACCTTTTCCAAATTGTTTTTCAATATCTTTAAGCACTTGATCTAAAGTTTTATCGTTCTCTTTATTTTTTGTCATTTTTCCTCCTAAATTTCCTTACAATAATATAATATAATATAACATTAAAAAAATCAAGTCATTTTCAAACATTTGTTTGTATTAACTTTTTTTCTATTAAAATTAAAAAATCTCTAAAGCATTTTAGAGATTTCTAATATGTTTTTTACTACATTTCCCCTTTTTTAAAAATAAACTTTTTACTCATGTTAAAATATTCAACTAAAGAAACAATGGACATGATTGTACCAAAATATACAAGCATTAGTGCTAAATTAATTTTAAGCAATTCAAAAGGTAAATTATAAATTAATGTGAAAAATATACCTATCATTAGTAAGGCTGTTTTAATTTTACCTGTTTTAATTGCAGCTACCACTTGATCTTTTCGTCCTACTTCCATTTTTAAAACATCAACAATTATGTCTCTTACTACTATAATTACGGGAACCCAAACAGAAACCATACCATCTACTGCTAGTATAATTAATATTGAATTAACTAAAACTTTATCAGCTATTGCATCTAAAGTTTTACCAGTATCTGTAACCATATTATATTTTCTTGCTACATAACCATCTAAAAAATCAGTAAAACTCGCAAAAGCAAATATTATTGCTGCTATAATATATTTAACTTCAATTATTATATTAAAAAATAAAATCTTAGGTAAATTTAAACCGATGCTATAAAAAGGAAAAGTTAAAAATATAATTAATAAAAAACTTAAAATTAATCTAAATACTGTTATTTTATTTGCCTTATTCATAATACTACCTCACAATTATAATCTTTTTTTAATTCTGTATTAATTTTATCTTCTGACATTAAAAATGATAAAATTATAAATAAAATCATAAATAAAAGTATTATCCCTATAGTTATACAAAAAATAAGAGGAATTTTCTTGCTGTTGTTTTTGATCTTTGTATACGGTGAAGTGATCTTTTTTATTTCTTTTTCTTTCTTTTTACTAGCTTCTAATATGTCTGTTAAAGATAATTTTGAAGTATGTTCAAATAAAAAATCATTAAATTCATCGACTATTTCTTCAACATTTAAACCTAAATATTTAGAATACACTTCAACCATTTTTTTTAATTCATATATATCTTTAAATGCTCTTACATTACCAAGTTCAATATTTTCAAGAAATTTAATAGAAATATTCAAATCTTCACTAACTTCTTCAATACTAATATTATTGTTATTGCGTGCTTCATTTAATTTTAAACCAATTTCTTTCAAAAAAACACCTCTTTTATTACATAAAAAAATAATATTTTATAAGCCATGTTCTGTTCCTAGTTATAGGCGACAAACATCTATCTACTATTAAAATAGTCCTTGAATCCGTTATCCTTCCTTCATCAAAGCTCCCCTACCAATTTTGGGTTTCTCGCTTGTGGGGTTTACCTCTTTTCAATCTTTAAATTTCTTTAAAGCATAGTTTCTGTGGCACTTTATATCTAATTTAATCATATCATAAAGACTTAGATTATTTCGATGCCGTTAGCATACACTACCTTAGGTTATTTTTTCCCTAAGCACAATCATTAAAAACATCACAGTTTTTGCGAGCATGGACTTTCCTCTACATTATAAAAATGCAGCGTTTGTCAAAATACTATTCTTCTTTGCCATAAACAATTTTTTCAAGATGTGATAATCTACGCATTATATCAACATTGGAAACTTCGTGCCCGCTGGTTTTAGCAATTTCAATGCTCATTTTAGCATTACGAAGTTCTTGTTTTAATGCCATTATTTCATTTAGAAAATCTTCTTTTTCTTTTTCTAAGGATCTGATAATATCATAAAATTGTTCATAATCATTAATAATAATATCTAAATATTGATCAACTTCTTTTAAGCGATATCCTCTAGTATCTATTTTAAATTCTTTTTCTAAAATATCTTGAGGCGTTAAAGCGACTTTATTTTGAAACATAATTACCACCAATCCCTATAGTTGTATTTTCTCAAAAAACTTATACTTTGTCAATTGCTTTACTATTTCTTTTAAAATTGATTACTGCTCTTTTCATTCGGGCATAAACCGTATTAGAAATCATTTCATTAATTATACGACAAACTTCTAACTCATTCATAAAATTCACCTATAATTAAAATAACATAGTCAATTATTTTTTTCAGCACATACGACAAACCTTATCTTTATTCGACAATAATATGGAAAAACAATTCAAAATATTGTATAATAAATAAAGGTGGTTTTATGAATTACCCAAGTGGTATAAAAAAACAAAGAAAAAAACAAAATATTACTAAATATAATAATCGAGGAATGGGGTTAGAAGAAGAAATTAATAGTGTAAATAATTTTTATATTGAAAAAAACATTGCAATTATATATAAAAAACCAACTCCCATTCACATAGTAAAGATTGACTATAAAACAAAGAAAAACCCCATTATAAGAGAAGCTTTTTTTGAACAACCATCGACTACTGATTACAATGGTATATACAAAGGGTTTTACCTTGATTTTGATGTAAAAGAAACTAACAATTTAAGCAAATTTCCTTTATCTAATATTCTTAAACACCAAATAGATCACTTATATAAGATTTGGAAAAACGGAGGAATTGCTTTTATGATTATAAGATTTAAAGTTAATTTTGATACTTATATGATTACTATTGAACAATTATTAAATTACATTAAAAAAAGTGAAGTTAAATATATTCCTAAAACATTTTTTGATAACAATTGCCATAAAATTAGTTATAATTATATTAATAAGTTAGATTATATTCAAATAATAGATAAATTTTTGGAGGAAAAAAATGAAAAAAAAGAACATTAAAAAACCAAATAGAAAAAAAGGAATGAAAAACAATCAAATTGATAAGTTAATTAAAAAAATAAAAAATAAAAAAATAGTTAAACCTTTAATTATTACTATTTTATTAATTATAGCTCTTATTTTTTTAAAACCAATACTAACTATTGTTTTAGTTATTGGTATTGCTATTATTTTATATTTTAATAAAATGATTCATAAAGCTAAAGGGAAAAATAATAAACGTAAAATTTTAAAATTAATTTTTACAATATTCCTTAGCATTTTCTGTTTATTATTATTAATAGGTGTAGCTTTTTGTATTTATATTGTATTAAGCGCTCCAAAATTTGATGTAAAAGAACTTAATTATAAAGAATCAACTATTATTTATGATAAAGACGGAACAGAAATAGCTAAATTAGGGGCTGAATTAAGAGAAAACGTTACATATGACCAATTACCTCAAGTTTTAATCGATTCTATTATTGCAACTGAAGATGCTAAATTCTTTCAACATAACGGTTTTAATCCTTCAAGGTTTTTAGTAGCAACTCTAAAACAATTAATGGGGCGAGATGACGCAGGAGGAGCATCTACTATTTCTATGCAAGTTATAAAAAATAGTTTTACTTCATCAACTTCTACAGGAATAAAAGGCATTATAAGGAAGTTTACTGATATATATTTAGCAGTTTTTAAATTAGAAAAACAGTTTACCAAAGAGCAAATCTTTGAATATTATGTTAATAATCACCTTTTAGGAGGTAATATATATGGTGTAGAAGAAGCTGCCCAGTCCTATTTTGACAAAGATATTCAAGATTTAAATTTAAGTGAGGCCTCTTTTATAGCTGGATTATTCCAATCTCCAAATGCTTACAATCCCTATAATTACCCCAAAGCCGCTGAAAAAAGACAAGATACGGTTTTGTATTTAATGAGAAGACACAAATATATTACTAAAGAAGAAGGTAACTTAGCTGGTAGTGTTCCAATAACTTCATTATTAAGTGGTAAAGAAAAACAAATAGCTTATCAAGCTTATGTGGATACTGTTGTTGAAGAAATGATTATTAAATATAAATTAAACCCATATGAAATCCCAATGATTATATATTCTAACTTAGATACTGTTAGACAAACTGATGTTGATAATATATATAATGGAGTTACATATACATGGCCTGATGATCAAATTCAAAGTGGCGCTGCCGTTGTTGAAGCTGCGACTGGTAAAATATTAGCTATTGGAGCCGGAAGGTTTAGAACTGGCATAAGATCTTATAACTATGCAACAATGATTAATAGACAAATAGGTTCTACAGCTAAGCCCTTATTTGACTATGGTCCAGGTATAGAATATGAAAATTGGTCAACTTATACTCAATTTGTTGATGAGCCCTATAGTTATTCAGACGGAACGCCTATTAAAAATCATGATAATAAATATTTTGGTAATATGACTTTAAAAACGGCTTTAGCTACTTCTAGAAATATTCCTGCATTAAAAGCTTTTCAAAGTGTAAGTAATTCTAAAATATTAAAATTTGTAACATCGTTAGGTATTCAACCAGAAGTTAGTAACGGGTATTTACACGAGGCTCACTCTATTGGATCTTTCAATGGATCAAATCCAGTAGCAATGGCTGGCGCTTTTGCGGCTTTTAATAACAAAGGTATTTATAATGAGCCTTATGCCGTTAGTAAATTTATAGTTAGGAACTCAGGAGAAGAAGTTAAGTATGAACAAGAACCCGTTCAAGTTATGAGCGAAGCTACAGCTTATATTATTACAAGTGTGCTAAGATATGCTGTCCAAACTGGAGAAGTTCCAGGTAAAAGTAGAGGTGCCCAATTAGCGGGAAAAACAGGCACATCTAACTTAGATCAAAATACTATAAAAAAATATAATTTACCATCTGATACTTATGATTTATGGGTAGTAGGCTATGATCCCGAAGTTGTTTTATCTTTTTGGCTAGGATTCGATGCTATAAAAGGCTATGTTGATAATAGTAACGGTTGGTTAAAAAGAAACAATATTTATAATTCTTTATCTTATGTTGTATTTAAATCAAACAATAAAAGCTTTATTAAACCAAATTCCGTTGTCGAAGTAGCAATTGAAAAAGGTACTAACCCTGCTATGTT
>JAAZHK010000055.1 GCA_012510745.1 Mycoplasmatota bacterium | reverse complement strand
GATATATTTATTAAATAAATTAATATTTTCTCTAAATTCAGGTACTAATATACTACTATATTCTAACATGTTTCCTTTAGAATCATAATTATTAATAGATGAATAATAAATAGGGTTTTCAGTTTTTATATCATTAAAATCAAACATATATTTACCTTTGAATTTAGAATCTTTCTGAATATTAAATTCAATTATGTCTAATTGAATATTATTATTTATAGTTTTTAATTGGTCGATATCTTTATAAACTACATAATGATTACCACAATAATTTGATAAAGAAAATAAATGAGAATTGATAATTGATAAATATTTCTGTTTTTCATTAATAATTTTGTCATTGTTTGATAAGAATTCTGTAAAAGGATAAATATTAATGCTTTTTTCATTATTTAAAGTTCTCTGAGTATCAGCTGCAAAACTCTTTATTTTTTCAATTACATCGCCAAAAAATTCTAGCCTAATGGGGTTATTATAGGAAACAGGAAAAACATCTATTACAAAGCCACGAACAGCAAACTCACCAGTTTGTGATACAAAGCTTTCTCTACTATAACCCATTTCTATCAATTGTTTTTTAAAATCTTCCATCTTAATTTCTTTATTTAATTTTACAGTAATTATTTTCTTTTGATATATTAAGGGGTCTGGTAAAAATCTTAAATAGCCCATTAAATGTGTTATTATTATTTTTTTATTATTATTAATTAAACTATTTAATGTTTCTAGTCTCATTAATTTTAAATCAGGACTAATGGCAATTGCCTCACTTGTTAAAAAATCATCCATAGGAAAAAGCAAGACATCTTCCGTATAATTTTTAATAATGTCAAAAAGTTTATTAGCCTCATAAAGATTACTAAGAGTAACAACAACATTTTTTTGTTTTGTAATAAATAAATTATATAAATAAACAGCAAAAAGATCATCAGTTAGTCCAGCTATCCTGATGTTTGTTTTTTCTTCAATAGAAAAGATTTTGCTAAAAAAATCCATATTATCACCGTTATTTATTTTTCACATTATATTTATTCATTGCTTGTTCAAAATTATTTAATATAAAATCATCAATAATATTATTAACAATGGGTACTAACAAATCAATCGTTTTCTTTTCTTTTATGGATAAATTTGTAAGAACATATTTCTTTGAATCTATATTTTTATTATTTGAAATCCCTATTTTTATTCGTTTATATTCTGTTGTTTTCAATACGTTTTCAATACTTTTTAAACCGTTGTGTCCACCATTGCTACCTTGCTTTTTTAATTTAATTTTGCCAAAGTTAATATCCAAATCATCATAAATAATTAATATGTCTTCAGTTTTAATTTTATAATATTTTAAATACTTTATAATAGAATGTCCAGATAAATTCATAAATGTTGTTGGTTTTAATAAAATTATTTCTTCATTATTAAACTTTAATTTGATATAATTTCCTTTAAACTTTTTCTTTATTATTTCAACATTATGTCTTAAAGCGTAATTATCTATAAAAAAATAGCCCATATTATGTCTCGTATTTATATAGTCTTTACCCGGATTTCCTAATCCTACTATTAATTTCACATTATCACTTCCTCAAATAATTTTTATATAATTCTGATTTTGAAATATTACAATCTTTGGCTACAATTTTAAGAGCTTCCTTTTTATCTAGCCCCGCTTCTATATAATTTTTTACTAGTTTAATTGGATCCTTTTCCATAATTTGAGTAATTCCACTAACAATAATGACGAATTCGCCTTTTGGCTCACCTATCTCTTCAATAACTTGAGTAATTTTACCTCTATATATTTCTTCAAACTTTTTAGTAATTTCCCTACTTATACTAATATATCTATCGCCCATAATTGATTCAATAATTTTCAAAGTCTCTAAAATACGATGAGGGGACTCATAAAAAATTAACGTATAAGGAAACGAGATTAAACTTTTTAATTCTTCTTTCTTCTTTGAGTTCTTTTTTGATAAAAAACCATAAAATAAAAAGCGCGATGCATCAAGACCAGATGTTACCAAAGCTGGCACAAAGGCCGTAGGTCCTGGAATAGCTATTACATTGTGACCATTCTTAATAATTTCTTCAACAATTTTATAACCCGGATCACTTATAATAGGGGTTCCCCTGTCACTCATCAAAGCTACATTTAAATTATTATTTAAACATTCTAAAACTTTATATTTAACTTTAGCTTCATTATAATTATGAGCACTAACTAACTTTTTTTTGATGTTCAGATTTAAAAGTAGTTTCCCCGTTATTCTTGTATCTTCACAAAAGATTATATCAACTAACTTAATTGTTTCAATTATCCTAGTAGACAAATCACCCATATTACCAATTGGAGTAGGGATTATAAATAAAGCATTTTGACCATTAAAACTTTTTTGACTCATTTTAATCTCCTCAACATTTAATCTTTTTATTTTTCCTCTACTGTTACTATAGTTTTGTCCACTAATTCAACATTATATGTTTTTTTAAATAAATTAACATCAATTATACGTCCACTACCATTCGGTGTTTCAATTATTGTACCAATATCTTTCATTCCTTTTTTTAATTCTGTATAAGTTTCATCTTCGTAATTTAAACAGCACAATAACCTTCCACAAGAACCATTAATTTTAGCTGGATTTAAAGTAATATATTGATTTTTTGCCATATTTATAGAAACAGAATCAAAGTCAGATAAAAAACTATTACAACATAAAGTTCTACCACAAGGGCCTATCCCTCCTATTTCTTTAGCTTTATCCCTAACTCCAATTTGTCTCAATTCAATTCTCGTTTTATATATTTGAGCTAACTTTTTAGCTAATTCACGAAAATCAACTCTATTATCAGCTACAAAAACAACAAAAAGTTGTGTTCTATCAAAAGTAAAACTTACATCAATTATACGCATATCTAAATTCATATTTTTTGCAAATTTTTGCGCATCTTTTAAAGCTTTTTCTGCTTCTTTTTTATTTTTATCATATTGTAATATGTCATTATTATCGGCTTTTCTTAAAACTCTTTTAACTGGTAAAACAAGCTTTTTTTCATCAATATTTATATTAGATATTTTTACATAACCAAAAGCAATCCCTTTATCAGTTTCAACAATTACTTTATCTCCTTCTGCTAAAATAAATTTTGTAGCATCAAAATAATATATCCTACCATCTTTTTTAAAGGATATACCTACTATATTATATTTCATTCTCCAATCCTCCTACTAAATTAATAATTAACTTGTCCAATAATAAATTTAAATTTACATTATTTTTTATTAATGATTTACATTTTAAACATTCTTCTATTTGATTTAATAATTCATAATTACCTTTTTTTAATTTACTATATAATATTTTAAATAAAAATTCATAAGTTTCTTCGGCCTCTTCTTTTTTTAAAAAAATGTTTTTTATTTCTAAAGGCAGAAAAGCAATTGTTTTAATTTTATATTTATTTAATATATCAATAAAATCATAGATTTTTTTACTTAATTCAATTTGTTTATGTTCAATTCTATCTGGTATTAATTTAATTATTTGACAACGAGATAAAATTGTTGGCATCACTTGAAAACGACTATTTGCAACTAATACAGCATGAACATCTTTTGGTGGCTCCTCAAGGAACTTTAAAATAGTGTTTCCTGCTGAAGAAGTTAGTTTTTCTACATCTTTTATTACATATAAACGTTTTCCTCCATTTCTAGATGTTAATTGAAATTCTTTTTGTAATTTTATCAACTGTTCTTTTTTTATCCAAAGTCCTGTAGCTTCAATTATTTCTAAATCGTCATAAATATTATTATCTATTAAAGCACATTTTGAGCATTTAGAACAATTTATTTCATAATTTTGACAAAAAAAAGATTTAATTATAATGTCTAATAAAGCATCAAAATCATCATAATTATTTTTTTCTATTAAATATGCATGCGATATAAATCTATTCTCTTTAAAATTTTTTAGTAAATTATTTAAATCTTTTTGTTGAGAAATCATTTATATCACCTCTTTTTAATATACTATCATATTTATTAATATTAATGATAATAAACCTGGAAAGCCAAGTATCGATATTACCGGTACCGTTATAAAATTAATAGGAACAACACTACTAATTGGTAAAAGTAATATGTTATATCCATATAATATAAAAAACGCTAGTAATATTTTTTTTAATATTTTAAATATTGTTTTCATAGTTCCTCCAACAAATTATATGCTGAAAAACTTATTATATTTCTTTTCTATCTATTAAAGCTCTTTCTAGGGTAATTG
>JAAZHK010000054.1 GCA_012510745.1 Mycoplasmatota bacterium | reverse complement strand
CAAACATTAAAATATATAACGAAGATAGTGAAAGTGGAATAATAACTTTTAACGTTAAGGATATTTTTCCTCAAGATGTTGCTAGTTATTTAAATCATTATAAAATATGTATTAGAGCTGGTAATCATTGTGCTAAAATTTTAAAAGATGAATTAAATATTACTAATACTTGTCGTATAAGTTTCTATTTATATAATGATAAAAATGAAATTGATTATTTTATTAAATGTTTAAAAGATATAAAAGATATATTTAAAATAATTATATGAGGTAAAGAATGAATGTAGATTTAAAAAGAGCTATTATTATTGATAATTATCAAAATCCGTATCACAAAGGATTAATTAAAGATAAAACTTATATTAAAGTTAATACTAATAATGAATCTTGTATTGATAATATTGATTTAATGGTTAAAATTAAAGATAAAAAAATAGAAGATATTGTCTTTGATGGTGAAGCTTGTGCGATATCAACTTCAGCAACTTCAATAATGATCAAAACCTTTATTGGTAAAAATATTGAGGAAATAAAAAAAATAATTAATCATTATGAGAAAATGATTAATGAAGAAATATATGAAGCAGATAAATTAGGCGAATTGAATGTTTACGAAGATATATATAAGCAACCAAATCGTAAGAAATGTGCTTTATTGCCAATTATAGCAATTAAAAAGATAATAGATAATAATTCTGAAAAGTGGTGATAAGATGGACATTGTCGGATTAAATATCAACAATATTAAAATGATTTCTAAAATAAAAAAAGAAGAAAAGTGGTTAACTAATTACCGTTTATCAAGCTATAATCATTTTAATAAAATAGCTTTACCAAATTATATTTCTAAAATGGACATTGATTTTCAAAAGATTATTTATTATCGAGGAAAAGATAATAATAGTCAAAATAATTGGGACAATATTGATCAAGATGTTAAAAGAGAAATAGAAGATTTAGGGGTTTTAGATAGTCAAAGTAACTTTGGTGGATTAGGTATTCAATATGAAAGTGAAGTAATTTATAATAATATGATAAAGGAATTAAAAACTAGACAAGTAATATTTACTTCTATTGAAACAGCTATTAAAAAGTATCCTGAATTAGTAAAAAAGCATTTTGGGAAAATAGTGTCTAATAATGATAATAAATTTGCAGCTTTAAATAGCGCTGTTTTTAGTGGAGGGATTTTTATTTATATACCTCCAAATACTAAATTAGAACGTCCCTTACAAAGTTATTTTCGTATAAATAGTAAAAACATGGGACAATTTGAGAGAACTTTGATTATCGTAGATGATAATAGTGAACTACATTATCTTGAAGGTTGCACAGCACCAATTAATAGCGAAGATAGTTTACATGCTGCGGTTGTTGAAATTTATGTTGGAAAGAATAGCAAGTGTCGTTATTCAACAATCCAAAATTGGTCTTCTAATGTGTATAATTTAGTAACTAAGCGAGCGTTAGTAATGGAAAATGGCACAATGGAGTGGATCGATGGTAATATAGGATCAAAAATTACGATGAAATACCCAGCTTGTATTTTGCAAGGAAATAATGCTAATGGAATGTGCATAACCGTTAGTGTAGCATCACACAATCAAAATCAAGATACCGGTGCTAGAATGATTCACATTGGTAAGCAAACAAAAAGTAAAATAATTGCTAAAAGTATTAGTAAAAATGGGGGAAAAACAACCTATAGAGGTAAAGTTGATATAAAAGCTAGTGCTTTAAATAGTGAATCATTAGTTAAATGTGATACCTTAATCTTAGATGGTTTTTCTGTAAGCGATACTATCCCTATTAATATAATTCGAAATAAAACAAGTTTTATTAATCATGAAGCTAAAATCTCAAAAATAGATGAAGAAAAACTATTTTATTTAATGAGTCGAGGACTTAATAAGGAAGAAGCATCAGAGCTAATTGTTTTAGGTTTTTTAGAAGAATTTAAAGAAGAATTGCCTATTGAATACGCTGTTGAATTAAATCAATTATTAAAAAAGAGTTTATAAGTTTTAATTTTATATTTTCAATATAAATAACTAAATAAAAAAGATTTTTTATATTACCAAAAAATCTTTTTTTTATTGTTTTAAAGCTGTAAAAAAGAAATTTGCTCATTTGTACATTTTATAAAGTTATTTTATTATGGTAAAGAAAGGAGGAAAATATATGTTAAATCAAATAGTTTTAGTAGGTCGTTTGGTTAGAAATCCAGAGGTTTATACTACAGAAACCGGTAAAAAAGTAACAACTATTACTTTGGCAATACCTAGAAGTTTTAAAAATATTAATGGTGAATATGAAACCGATTTTATTGATTGTATTCTTTGGGAAAATATAGCAGTTTCTACATCAGAATATTGTAGTAAAGGTAATATTATTGGAGTAAAAGGTCGTGTGCAATCAAGAGTAATAGAAAGAGAAGATAAGACTAAAAAATATTTAGTTGAAGTAGTGGCTGAAAAAGTAACATTTTTATCAACGTCTAAAAAAGACATGGACTCAAATGAAGAAGAAGCAGAAAAATAATTTGCTTCTTTTTTAACAGAAATTAACAGAAGTTTCTAATTAGTTAACTTATAACAAAATAAATGCTTCTTTCTTTATAATTAATATAGATAAACTGTGAGGCGATAATATGTTGTTTTCAAAACGTTTGAGAGAACTTCGTAAAAAAAAGAATATTACTCAAACTGAATTAGGAAGATTAATTAATGTTACTAAAGTTAGTATATGTGGTTATGAAAAAGGTACTAGAATGCCGACCTTAGGAACACTTATGGATTTGGCAGATGTATTTCAAGTGGATGTTAATTATCTTCTAGGTTATGATAATTATGTCATTAGTGATAATTCTGAAGAAAATTATATAAGAGTAGCTGATGATGAAATAGAATTAATAAAAGAGTTAAGGAATCATGCTGAATTATATAATAAATTAATTGAAGATCCTAAAAGAATAGCTAAATTTTTAGAGAAAAAATTAAGATAATGTTATTTATCTTTTTTTTTGTTATAATAAAAAAGGAGGGTTAGTATGGATTTAGAAAAAATTATATTAAAAAAAAGCATTGGTCTTTCGTTGTCTAAAGAAGAACTTACTTATGCTTTTAATGGTTATTTGTTAAAAAAAATAACAGATAAAGAGATGACTTTATTATTAAAAGCAATTTGCAAAAATGATATGTCTGATAGAGAAACGATTGATTTAGTTGATATATATATTAATAGTGGAGAAAAATTAAATTTAAACGAAATAAAAGGAATAAAAGTTGATAAACATTCTACAGGAGGGATCGGAGATAAAACCTCTTTGATAATTGGTCCGATTATTGCTGCTTTAGGATTAAAATTCGTGAAAATGAGTGGAAGAGGTTTAGGATACACAGGTGGTACTATTGATAAATTAGAAAGCATTCCTGGTTTTAATGTATCTCTTACTAAAGAAGAAATAATTAAACAAGTTAATGATATTGGGATGGTAATAACTTCTCAAACAGAAAACTTGGTACCTTTAGATAAAAAGATTTATGCTTTAAGAGATGTCACGAATACTACTAAATCTATTCCTTTAATAGCAGCATCAATTATGAGTAAAAAAATTGTAACTGGAACTTCTAACGTTGTTATTGATATTAAAGTTGGAAGTGGAGCTTTAATAGAAGATATGGCAAATGCTAAAAGATTATCTAGTTTAATGATAGAAATTGCTAAAAAATACAATATTAAAGTTATAACTATTATTTCAGATATGGATACACCATTAGGAGATAATGTTGGTAATGCTTTAGAGGTAATAGAAGCGATTGAAGTTTTAAAAGGGAAAAAAGGAAAATTAAGAGATTTATGTGTAAATTTAGCAGCTAGTTTAATTAGTTTAGGTAAAAACATTGATATTAATCAGGCTAATAAGTTAGTTTTGGAAGTTTTAAATAATGGATCTGCTTATAATAAATATTTAGAATTTATCGAATATCAAGGTGGAAACGTTAAAAATATAAAAATAAGTGATAGAGTGAATTTAATAAAAGCTTCTAAAGAAGGAACAATTACTGAAATAAATGCTTTAGAAGTTGGAAAGTTAGTTTTAGAAATGGGAGCTGGCAGAAAAACAAAGGAAAGTAATATTGATTATGGTGTTGGTATAAAATTTAAAAAACATATTGGTGATAAAGTTAATATTGGAGATATAATAATGGAGTTATATTTAGCCCATTCTAATTTTTTGTATGATATTAATAAAATAATAACAATAAAATAAAAAAACATGGGGAGATATGATAAAAGTAGACAATGCAAAAAAGCGAAGTCTACTTTTTTGATATAATGAAATAAAGAGAATGTTAAAACTTACTTTGAAGGTTTAAAACAAATTTTAGACAAAATAAAAGACTGGAATCTTGATTCTATTAATCTTACATATAGAATTAAGGTTCAGTCTATGCGTCAAAGTCGTACAATGATCTCATTAAAGATTATAGCATACAACATTTAATGTCACGAGCCAAAACACCAACAGAAAATCCAGTTAATGATTCTTTAAATGAGTGGATTAAAGAAGAATTATTTATTGATTTAAATTTAAAACAATGTAATGAAGTTCCTCAATTAGTTTAAGAATATGTTTACTATTTTAATAATAAAAGTCCTTCTTATGCTTAAAATTATAAAACCCCAATTCAATTTAAAATCGAATAGGAGTTTTATTGTTTTTTTTATAAACTTTCTACTTTTATCGTTCTCTTTATTTTTTTCCTTCAATAAATTTAACATAATATTCATCAAATGTAATGTTATGATTGTGAATGTAATTAGCTATGTCGAGGCCAACATAACGATAATGCCAAGATTCATATATATAACCAGTAATAAATTCTTTACCCTCTGGATATCTTAAAATAAAGCCATATTTATAGGCGTTTTTTTTCATCCATTCAAATTCTTTTGTATTTTCAAAATTGCTGTAACTAATTTTACTATTATCGACATCTACAGTTAATCCTGTTTGATGTTCTGAATGACCTGGTCTTGCAGTATCTTTATCAGTAGCTTCAACACCAATTTCTTTAACATATTGATTATATAAGCCCTCTTGTCTACTATAGCTTCTATAAGTTGACATAGCTCTAATGGTATAACCCTCTGTTTTGGCTTTGCTTGCCATAGATTCAAAAGCGTCAGCCGCCTCTTCTACTAAAAACATCCCGCCAATTGAATAACTTAATTTTAATTCCCTTAAATTATTAGGAACATAATCATTAGGTAATTTAATATATTTATTGGTCATTATATATAACTGATTTAAGTAAACAGCTTCTTTTATATTAGTAAAAAAAGGCTGATCAATACCAATGTTGACGTGGGTAATGATATTTTCTAATGATTCATCAGGGTTATTATTTTTATAAGCAATATATCTATCTATATAATTATCATTAAAATAATCTATTTTTTTATTGATATTATCTAATTCTAATAATTTTTTTTCAAATAGTGAAGGTTCTTTTATTTTAGTCTCTCCTTTATCTAATTCTTTCCATAAAAAGAATAAAAAGCCAACTATAAAAATAATTATAATAAATTTTATAAATTTTTTCATAAACACCTCTTCATAAATAATTATATCATGAAAAAGATAATATTATAACCTAAATCGCATATTTATTAGTAGGGTGATTATATTGAAAAGAATAATAAAATTTTTATTATTTATACTACTGATTATACCTTGTAAAGTAAGAGGTCAAGAACTGATTCCAAATGCTAAAAGTGGTATTTTAGTTGAAGTTGATAGTGGAGCAATTATTTTTGAAAAAAATATTAATGATAAGTTAAGTGTAGCTTCAATGACTAAAATGGTAGCACAAATTATTATATTAGAAAATATAGAATCTGGCAATTTAACATGGGACGAACAAATTAAAGTAAGCGAAAATGCTGCTAATATGGGCGGAACCCAAATATGGTTACAAGCTGGAGAGATAATGACAGTTAAGGATTTATTTAAAGGTATATCAATGGCAAGCGCTAATGATGCTACTGTAGCATTGGCTGAAAGAATTGCAGGAACTGAAAAGAAGTTTGTTGAAATGATGAATAATAAAGCAAAAGAACTAGGATTGGTTAATACTCATTTTGTTAATCCTACAGGTTTAGATGAAGAAAACCATTATTCGACAGCTTTTGATTTATCTGTAATAGGCAGAGCTTTATTAAAGCATGAAAAAATATTAGAATTTTCTTCTGTTTATGAGGATTATTTAAGGCAAGATACTGATAATAAGTTTTGGCTAGTAAATACAAATAAATTAGTAAGATTTTACGAAGGAGCAGATGGTTTAAAAACAGGATTTACTGATAATGCTTTATATTGTATGGCAGTAACAGCTAAAAAAGATAATATGCGTCTTTTAGCCATAACTTTAGGAGAACCTAATGGAAGTACTAGAAATGATGAAACAACAACATTATTAAATTATGGATTTAATTTATATACTGTAGATCAATTAAATAAAAAGAATGAAACAATTAAAGAAATAAAATTAAATAAATCTAATATTAATAAAGTGAATCTAGTATTGTTGGAAGATGTTTCTGTTTTAAGAGAGAAATCTGTAATAAAAGGTGATTATCAAACAGAATTAAAATTGCTTGATTTTAAATTACCTATTAAAAAAGGAGATAAGATTGGCAATTTGATTATAAAAAGCAATGGAGTTATTGTGCGAGAAGTCCCAATAACGGTAGATCAAGAAGTCAAAAAAGCAACTTTTATAAATTTGTTTTGGCAAAATCTACGAAACATAATAACTGGTTGTATTAATATTTAAAATAAAAATAATAGGTTAACTAAAAAAAGAAGGTAATAATAATATTAGGGTGATTAAAATGAAAAAAATAATATTATTATTTCTTTTTTTATTACAGCCTTTTAATATAAAAGCTGTAACTTTAAAATATCGTTATTACAAAGAAGAAAAGATCTATAGTCAAGATTACTATATTGAAGGTGAAAACAGCCTGGATTTTCCTTATAAAAGTGATATATTTATTACTGAAAGTAGTCCTTGGTTAAATGAAAGACCCATAATGATATCTAATCGTGTTATAAAAACTAATCAAATTGAAATTAATAATCAAAAAATAAGATATTTTTATTTTAGCAACATTGATACTGGGGGCAATCTATTTAAAATTGCAAATTTAAAAGTTTATCAGAATGGTATAGTTCTACCAATAAGCATAACATCAAATACCTCATTAGGTAATTCATATAGTAATATTCCAGGTGAAAACGAAAATGATCCAAATAGAATATTATTTCAAAATAATTTACAATATATGTTAATTGATTTAGGTGCTGTTTATGATTATCGTAATATTGATTTAGAATTGTTTTTTCAAAAAGTTGATGATAGACAATATTCTTTTGATATACTTGTTAATGAAGAAGGTGAAAATGGACATCATTTTTATACAAAAACATTTAATGAAACTCTAAATGGCAGTAAATCTATTCTCTTAAATCTTCATTATCATTTTCAAAATAACCTATATTACGAAGAATATTATCAATTTATTGATACTAAATATAAATATTATAAAATAGTT
>JAAZHK010000053.1 GCA_012510745.1 Mycoplasmatota bacterium | reverse complement strand
TTAGTAATAGGTATTATAATAGCTGTTTTAACTTTTCTAATTATTATCAAAGGAATAAAAGAAATATCTTTAATTACTCTTTTTCTGACTCCTTTAATGACTATTAGTTATATAATATTGGGTTTAATAGTTGTTATCAATAATATTGAAATTATTCCTAATATTATATTAAATATTATAAAAGAAGGCTTAAATTTGAACTGTCTTTTTAATAGTTTTATTCCAATATTAATAATAGGTATTGAAAGAGGTATTTTTTCTAATGAAGCGGGTATTGGTGCTGCTGCAATTGCTGTTGCTAGTAGTAAAAGTAATAATGCTAAACAGCAAGGATATGGTCAAATATTTGGTACTTATTTTATAAGTTTAATAATATGTACAATTACAGCTATAATTATTTTGACGACTAATTATGGTAACTTAATCATTAATAATATTAATGGTATTGAAATAGCTAATTATGCTTTTAATTATCATTTTGGTCAACATGGTGAATATATTCTCATTCTAATTACCTTAGTTTTTAGTTTTTCCACTATCATAGCATGCTATTATTATGGTGAGAGTAGTTTAAAGTATATTTGTTGGAATATATCAACCTGGTGGATAATTCTGTTAAAAATAATAACAATAATGTTAGTAATATATGGAGCTATAGCCAATTCATTATTTTTATGGAATATTGTAGATATCTTTGTAGGATTACTTGGGTTGATAAACATCTATGCTATTAATAAATTAAATCATAAAATAAAAAAGGATTATTGATTATCCTCTTTTAATATTTTATATTTTTCCATTTTAATTTTTTCAAATATACATTTGTTTTTATATTTTTTAATTAAAGATACAATATTACTAGGAAAAGATTTAACTAAATTATTATATATAATGACATTATCATTATAATAATTGTTATCAGCATCTAATTCATCTTGAATATCAGATAAATCAATTAGTAAATCATTTAGCTTATGATTCTCGTTATAAGATGGGTGTGATTCTAAAATATTGTTAATATCAAAAGAAGATTTTTCTAGTTTAGAATAAAAATCAAATAAATCCTCATATTTCTCTAAAGAAGATTTAATGTTTAATACCTTTTCTTTTTCTTTGTTATCTAATTGTTCAATTATTTTTAATACTAAATCTTTTTTTCTACTTAACGAATTAGTACAATTAAGAAAAGCTGCATTTATTTTAATTAATAGTGTTTTAAAATGATTATCAATAGAAATAAAGATAATTAACAGTATAGCAATTATAACAACAATAGCAATAAAATAAATCATATAACCACCTCTAGTATAAATTAATTATATCATTTAGAAATTTAATATACAAGATAGATTATAGAAAAAGAATAATAAATATGTTATTATATAAGAGACCTTTTAATAATTAGGCTTATCATGAAACTCAACATAATCTATATATATAGACCATAATAAATGATGATTCCCTTTTTCATTAATTAAAACAAAATCATTGCCTACCTCTTCAATAACTCCTGCGAAAACTCTATCTCTCCATTCAATAGAATCAGGAAAAGACAAATGAAAAGTAGCTGTTTTACCTTTGTTTTTTCTAATAAAATTCTGAATATAAAGTTGATTATTAGGTTGATTAACATTACCTAAAGGTAAAGAGTTATTCAAAGGATTTTGAAATAATTCACCAGGATGATAATTATTATTCATATATTTACTCCTTTCCTTAAAATATATGAGTAATCATAAATTATATAACTAAAAGGAGATAATATGAAAATAAAATTAGGTATATCAAATAGACATATTCATTTAACTAAAAAAGATTTTAAAATTATTTTTGGCTCTAAAACTAAATTAGAAAAAAAAAGAAATTTAATACAACCAGGAGAATTTGCATCAACGTTAAAAGTTAATATAAAAAATAATAATAAAATAATAGAAAAAGTTAGAGTAGTTGGACCATTTAGAAGTTATACCCAAGTAGAATTGTTAAGAAGCGATGCTAATTATTTAGGTATTAACCCACCTGTAAGATCATCTGGTAATTTAAAAGATGCTGAAGCAATAACAATTATTGGACCAAATGGTCAAATTACAAAGAAATGTGCTATTATATCCGAAAGACATATACACCTAGGTTTAAAAGAATTACCTAGTATCAGAGTCGATGAAATAAAAGCTTTGACTAAAGATAATCAAATTATTGATAATATAAAAATAAAAAGAGACAAACACTATATCAAGGAGCTTCATCTTGATCAAGATGATGCTAAAATATATAATTTAACAAATGGTGAGGAATTAGAAATTATTCCCCAGTAGATTCTTTAAAAACAGGCTCATAAGAAGTAGGCTGTGTACCTTTTATATAGTACATAAGTTTCTTTTTTTGTGTTGCCTCATTAGCTAAAGCACCATTAATAGGATCAATAAAAACCCCAACTACATTATTAGGAATATCATACCAAAAGTTTTCATGTCCTTTTAAACAAGCTTCAATCGTGTCTATCCAAATATTTTTAGCATAATAAAAATTTCCGGATTCAATTTCACGATTATCATCATATCCCACCCATATAGATACCAAAAGTTCTTTATTATAACCGATATTCCAGTTATCAGTCGTTGTTGACCCGGATTTAACAGCATATTTTTTTGTCATTTTAGGAGCAACGCTTATGGTTGTAGGATAATTATAATCTATAAATAAAGAATCATAAGTGGTTGTTAATAATTCGTTTAAAATAAAAGTTAAACTGGTATTTAAAACTAAATCTTCGCTATATTTGAATTGGTATAAAATATTGCCCTCACTATCTTCAACTTTTTCAATAAAATGAGGTGAAACTTTATATCCTCCATTGGCTAAAGTAGCATACCCGGTTGTTAAATCAATAATATTTATTTCAACAGTTCCTAAAGGTAACGAAACAACGGGATCTAAAACTTCTTTAATTCCAACTCTTTTGGCAATTTCCAATAGAGTTTCTTCTCCTAAAAAAAGATGCGTTTTAACAGCAAAGATATTTTCAGAATATGATATAGCAGCTGCTAAAGAAACTGCCTTATTACCATATATATTACCAGCATTTTTTGGGGAATAAGTTTGCTCACCAAAAGCGAAGGTGGTTTTTTCACTTAAAAAAGAAGTACTAGCAGTAAAACCGTTTTCCAAAGCAGCATAATATAAAAATGGTTTCATTGTTGAGCCTACTTGCCTTTTAGATGCTATAGCACGATTAAATTGAGATTGATAATAATCTTTTCCTCCTAATATAGCAAAAATCTTTCCAGTATGAGGTTCCATAACAACTCCTGCAACTTGTAAATCTTTATTATCATCTAAATTATTATTTGCACTTTCTTCTAACTTTTTTTGATAATCAATATTAAAATTTGTATAAATTTTTAATCCTCCTGTTTCTATATAGGATTCTGGAATTGTACTAATACTTTTTAATTCTTTAATAACTGCATCTTGATAATACATAATCATTTTAGTATCATATTTAGTATTTTCACCATGAAACTCTAAAGTAGTATTATATACCTTTTCTTTTTCTATTTTATCAATAAGATTATTCTTTTCCATCATATTTAATACTAATAACTGTCTTTCTTTAGCAGCCTCATAATTGATAATAGGAGAATAATTAGAAGGAGATTTTGGAATTCCAACTAAAATACTTGCCTCAGCCAATGTTAAATCTTTTGCACTTTTATTAAAATAATATTTACTAGCTTTCTCTATTCCAAAGATTCCATGACCATAATTTATTGTGTTTAAATAACCTTCTAATATTTCATTTTTAGAATAATGGTTTTCTAATTTAATAGCAACCCACATTTCTTTCCATTTTCTTTTCCAAGTTTTATCAAAATCTAAGAAAAGATTTCTTGCGTATTGTTGTGAAATTGTTGAGGCACCTTGAACATTATCTTTTGACATGATATTAATTATTAAAGACTTAATAATTCTTAAAAAATCAAACCCCGAATGTTTGTAAAAGTTTTTATCTTCACTAGCAATAGTAGCTTTTATAACATTTTTAGAAACCTTATCTAAATTAATCCAATCTTTATTAACATTACCAGAAAATACAAGATCTTTATTTACATCATAAATAGCCAAATTATTTGCCCCACTAATTGCTATTTTTGGAGAAATTTTAGCATATATATTAGCGCTAATCCAAAAAATTATTAAACACCCGAATAATCCTAGAATTAAAAAAAAGATAAATTTTAAGAATTTCATATAATCACCTAAAAATAGTATCGGTAAAAATAAATAAAATATGTAAAAAATCATATTATTGATCCGTTTTTAAAAACATCTTTTTTTTAAAGAATAAGAGATAAAGAAATTATTAAAAAATATCTTGACTTTATATCTATTTTTGATAGTATGTATATTAATTATATATTTGAAACAACATATAATATTTAGAAAACAATATTTAGGAGGACAATATGAGTATATATGAAATGCCGAAAGAAGAATTAGAACTACTATCATACAAAGAAATAACAGTTAAATTATTAGAAGAAAAAGGCGCTATGAAAACTCAAGAATTATTTAGAGAAATAGTTAATTTATTAGAATTATCAGAAAAAATTTATGAAAATAAAATTGGAGATTATTATACTTCATTAACTATTGATAAGAGATTTATATCCTTATCTAGTGGCAATTGGGATTTAAGAAGTCGTCACTCTTCTGATAAAATTATTATTCCAGTTGAAGAAGAAGATGATGATGATGAATTAGAAATATTAAAAGATGAAATAGACGAAATGGACGATGATGAGTTAGAAGATTTATATGATGATCAAGATGATTCTCTTGACCAAGATGCTGAAAACGAACTAAAAGATTTAGTTATCATAGATGAAGATGAACTAGAATTAAATGAATAATTCTAGTTTTTAACTGAATGTGTTATAATATATAAGAAAAGGATGATATCAAATGATTGAAACATTAAATAATATTGAAAACAAATATAACGATCTTAAAGCTAAATTAATTGAAAAAGAAGTTATAAGTAACATTCATTTAACAACAGAAATCTCTAAAGAACTAGCATCTTTAGAAAATATAGTAAATAATTATCGAAATTATAAAAAGGTTTTAGAAGATATTGAAACAGCAAAAGAAATGCTTAAGGATCCAGAGTTAAAAATAATGGCTCAAGAGGAATTACCACTATTAGAAAAAGAAGAAAACAAATTATTAGAGTTATTAGAAAAACTATTAATTCCTAAAGATCCCAATGATGAAAAAAATATTATCATGGAAATTAGAGGAGCCGCTGGAGGAGACGAGGCTAATATTTTTGCCGGAGATTTATACAAAATGTATATAAAATATGCTATTAATGAAAAGTTTTCTGTTGAATTACTAAATGCAATAGAGGGAGATAGTGGAGGTTTCTCACAAATAGAGTTTTTAATAAAAGGTAACAATGTGTATTCTAAACTAAAATATGAAAGTGGGTCTCACAGAGTGCAAAGAGTACCTGAAACTGAAACTCAAGGGCGAATCCATACTTCAACAGCCACTGTTTTAGTAATGCCAGAAGTAGACGCGATTGAAGCAGATTTAGATATGAATGAAGTAAGAGTCGATATTACAAAAAGCTCAGGTTGTGGTGGTCAGAGTGTAAATACAACTGATTCAGCGGTAAGACTAACCCATTTACCAACAGGTTTAGTGGTGTATTCCCAAAATGAAAGAAGTCAAATAAAAAACAAAGAAGCAGCTATTAAAATATTGCAAGCTAGATTATATGATTTAAAATGCCAGGAAAGAGAAAAGGAACTAGGTGATGAAAGGAAAAATAAAATAGGAACAGGAGATAGAAGTGAAAAAATAAGAACCTATAATTACCCTCAAAATCGAATTACAGATCACCGTATAAACTATACTACTAAACAATTAGATAAGGTAATGGAAGGTGATTTAAATTACATTATTGAAGCTTTGATCACTGAAAATCTAAATCGTCAAATAAAGGAAAAAAGATAATGTTTATTAAAGATGTTTTAAATAGTGATAATAGAATTTCAAAAAAAGAAAAAATAATAATTCTTTCACATCTTTTAAATAAACCTAATTTAATTATTGATACCAAAGAAAAGATATCAAAAGATATCTTTTTACAATATAAAATAATAAGTAATCAATATTTAAGTGGAAAACCACTTCAATATATTATAGGAAAAACCAATTTCTATGGATATGATTTTATTATTAATGAAAAAGTATTAATACCACGTTTTGAGACAGAAGAATTAGTCGAAAAAACAATTTCCTATATTAATAGTAAATTTGGAGGCAAGGGCGAATTAATTGATTTAGGTTGTGGCAGTGGTGTTATTGGATTAACAATAAAAAAAGAATGTCCTAAAATTAATGTTACACTATTAGATATAAGCGAAGATGCATTAAAAATAGCTCGTTTAAATAAACAACAATTGAATGTTAAAGCAAACATTATTAAGGGAGATATGTTAGATAATATAACATCTAAATATGATATTATTGTTTCTAATCCTCCATATATTAGATTAAATGAAACAATAGATAAATTAGTGAAAGAAAATGAACCACATTTAGCATTATATGGTGGAGACAATGGTTTGAAGTACTATTCTCAAATTTTAAAAAAAGCTAAAGATGTGGTTAAAGATAATTTTTTAATAGCACTAGAAATAGGAAGTGACCAAGGCAATAAAATCATAAAAATAATTAATGAACATTTTTCTAATATTATAATAAGAATCGAAAAAGATTTGCAAAATAGGAATAGAATGATATTTATAACAAATAAAATTGAATAAAAAAGAATAAAACCACACACTATTTATTTAGAAAGGTGGTTTTATTATTAAAAAGATATTAACTTTATTTTTATTATTAATATTTATTATAACAATACTAACCAATAAAAGCGAAGCCTTAATAATCCCTCAGGAAGCATTAAGAATAAGGGTTATTGCTAATAGTAATAATCCAAAAGATCAATTTATAAAAGAGCAAGTGGTAAATACCTTAAAAGAAGATTTGTATAGTAAATTAAAAGACGCTAAAAGTGTTTCAGAAGCACACATAACTATATTAAATAATATGGATAACATTAAAACCAATGTCAATAAAACGTTAATTAATTATGAAATTACACCTGATTTTAGAGTAGATTTGGGTAAAAATTATTTTCCCAAAAAAGAATATAAAGGAGTTACATATGAAGAAGGTTATTACGAATCTTTAGTAGTAACATTAGGAAGAGGAGAGGGAAATAATTTTTGGTGTGTTTTATTTCCTCCACTTTGTTTATTAGAAGCAGAAGAAAGCAACGAAGTAGAATATAAATTTTTAGTATCAGAATTAATTTCTAAACTTCTGAATTAAATATCCACCTTATCAATAATATTAATAAGGTGATAAGAATGATTGAATATTTAATAATAAGCATCATACTAGGATTAAGCTTAAGTGTAGATGCTTTTTCTTTATCTATTATTTATGGGACAATTGGTTTAGAAAAAGGAAAGATTAACCAGTTAAGTCTTATAGTCGGTTTATACCATTTTATTATGCCTATCATTGGATATTATTTTGGTTTTATTATAAAAAGGATTATAATTATTGAAGGTAATATATTTATAGCAATTATTTTTATAATAATTGCAATTGAAATGTTTTTTTCAATTAAAGATCATCAAAAACAAGAGGAACTTAAAAGTATTTATTCATTATTGTTATTTGGAATTACGGTTAGTATCGATAGTTTTATTGTTGGAATAGGAATAAAGATAATAGGCGATTACATTATTTTAAAGGCAATTATATTTGCTGTTATTTCATGTTTTAGTACATATATGGGTTGTAAGCTAGGAAAACGATTGAAGGATAATTTCGGTAATAAAATAATTATAATTGGAGGAATTATACTAATAATTTTGTCCTTTTATTATTTCATAAGTTGACTTTTTACTATAAATATGTTACAATAGGAGCCATCAATTAAAAGAGGGGGTAATTATTATGACTTATAAGGATTTGATGTCCAATAAAGACATAAAAATAATTCAAATTTATAAAACAAAAGGCGATGATAATGATATGTACATTGAATATAATGAAAACGGTAAAACTCATTATATGATAACATTGTTTGATAACAATGAAAATGGTGCAGTGCATGTTTATAGCGATGGAAAATGGTCTAATACTACATATTCTAAAAAAGAGTTAGAAGGACTAGTTAAATTTATTGATAGTTTAGACGCCGTTTCGAAACAAACAGAAGATCAAATTAAAAATAGTTCGGAATTAGGAAAGAAGATTAATGAGCTTAAGCTACTAAAACTAATCAAAGAAGCTAATTTTACTAACATTAATGAAGAAAAACCAATCGAACTAATGTCTTCTTTTGAAGAAGAATTAAAATTAGTTGAAGAACTATCGGATAAAAATGATGAAGAATCAATTGAGATTCCAACTGAAACTGAAATTAAAGAAGATAAAAAATCAATTGAGATTCCAATTGAAATTAAAGAAGAAAATTCAACTGAATTTCCAGTTGAATTTGAAGAGACGGAAACAAAAGAAAAAACCATATCATCTAAAAATATTGTGGTAGGACTTGTTGTTGCTTTAGCAACAACTGCAACAATTTTAACTGCTGGTTTTTCTTTAATAAAGAATCTTAAATCTAATTCTAATAATAATGATAATGATAATAATAAAAATAAAAGTATATCGGCTTATGTTGGAGATATTGAAGAAAATGAAATTTTATTTGATGTTGAAAAAGAGGGAGCTAAAATATCAAAAGAAGTATATAACGATTTAAATGCAAATAATGATATGACAACTCCGGCAACAACTGAAAAAGGAGCTTTAAAAATAGATCCTAATGCTATTATTGATGGAACTAATAAAATTGATATTAATAAATTAGTTAATTTATATAATATTACTGAAACAGATGTTTTGATTATGTTATTAGTTGCTAATGATTTAAATCCATATGAATACGGATTTAATGAAAAAGAAGTTATGAATAGTATTACTAGTGGACCAGTTCAAGCAGCTCATGCTGGTGGTATAGAGTCAGTAGCAGGTGCAATAGATAATCCTGAATATAATCCGTATTTAATAGAAAGACGAAATAAAGAATTATTGCCTCAAATATTTAGCAATAAATATGATAAAGAATTTGTTACTCAAATATCAGAATCTAAAACAGCTATATTAGATCAAGCTTATAATGGAAAAAGTGTTGATAATATTAAATTAACGATTGAAAAGTCGTTAGAAGATGTTGTAAAATATGTTATTTTGAGTGAGCCTATAACTTTTAAAGACGGAACTACCGGTTGCTTTGAAAGCATTAATCCTTTTGCTCAATATGTTGCTTTAAGTTATGCTTACAGTACACTTTCAGTATCGAGTGTAGCGTTTAATAAAGTTGTATATAAAGATCAAATTTGGACTATCGACTCAATAGCAGAATCTCTTGCTAAAAAAACTAATAATAGTACAGCTATTTTAGGAGAAATGTATACTTCTTCATCAATAGATTGTACAAAAGTAAAAACATTAAGTTAAAAAATATTACACTAGGATGTCAAATCCTAGTGTTTTTATTTGACTTTAAAAGTAATAAATAATATGATTAATTTGGTGATATATATGTTAGTAAATGCCAAAAGAGTTCTTAAAAGAGCTAAAAACAATAGATATGCAATCCCTCAATTTAATATTAATAATCTTGAGTGGACTAAATATATTCTAGAAGCCTGCCAAGAAGCACAATTTCCTGTCATATTAGGAGTAAGTGAGGGTGCCTGTAATTATATGGGAGGTTATAATACTGTAGCTAATATGGTAAAGGGTCTTCTGAAAGATTTGAAAATAAATATCCCTGTAGTTCTACACTTAGATCATGGTTCAAGTGTAAAATCTTGTAAAAAGGCTATAAAAAGCGGTTTTACTTCAGTTATGCTAGATTTTTCAAAAGAAACCTTAGAACAAAATATTTTAAATACCAAAAAAGTTGTTAATTATGCCAAACTATATAATGCTAGTGTTGAGGCAGAAATAGGTTGTATCGGAGGCATAGAAGATGATAAATCGAAACTAACAAGATATGCATCTCTTGCCGAAAGCATTGAAATGGTTAAAAGAACAAAGATAAATATGTTAGCAGCAGCAGTAGGAACTATTCATGGTTTATCT
>JAAZHK010000052.1 GCA_012510745.1 Mycoplasmatota bacterium | reverse complement strand
TGTCGATAGAGTAAACCAAAAATTAACAAATTAACTGAATAGCACTTAAAAACGACTAAATAAGCTTAAAAATAAAGCTTTTTATATTGTTTTTGTTATCATAAATTAAAGTATTGCAAAATTGCAAACTTGAAGTACTTGCTGTAGAAATAAAAAGAAGGAGGGTGTAAAACTATGTTAGGTCGAGTAAAGTGGTTTAATAATGAGAAAGGATACGGATTTATTGAGTATAAAGAAAATGAAGACATTTTTATTCATTATTCTGCTATCAATAAAGAGGGATATAAAACTTTATCTGAAGGCCAAGTAGTACAATTTACATTAGTTGAAACAAGCAAAGGTTATCAAGCAATTGATGCAAAAATAGTCGAAGAAGTTAATACTACCAATAGGTAGTTTTTTTTTTTTAATTATGTTAAAATATATATAAGGAGGAATAAAAATGAAAATACTATTGCGTGGCGATAATGTTGAAATTACCCAAGCTATGAAAGAACATGCAGAAGGGAAAATAGCCAAGTTAGATAAATATATTGAAGACAAAGAAACTACAGCTAATATTTTAGTTAAAATAAGAGGCTTTTCACATAAGGTAGAAGTAACCATTCCTTTAAAAAAATATATTTTAAGAGCCGAAGAAACTCAAGAAAATTTTTATTCAGCAATTGATGTTGTAATCGATAAATTAGAAAGACAAATTAGAAAAAACAAAACGAGATTAGAACAAAGATATTATCATGAAACAAAAGATACTTCTTTTATTAAAGAATATAAAGAAGAAGAACAAAAAATTGTTAAAAGAAAAAAGATAGAAATAAAACCTATGGATGAGGAAGAAGCTGTTCTTCAATTAGAATTACTTGGGCATCAGTTTTATTTATATAAAGATGCTGATAGCAATAAGCCAACCATTATTTATAAAAGAAAAGAAGGTAATTACGGAATAATTGAGTCAGAATAAAAGAAAGGCTTTTATTCTTTCTTTATTAATATAATAATATTATTGAAGGAGACCATAACATGAAAATATTAAAAAGATTATTAGATCATGAATATCGAGAATTGTCAAAGTTTAAACAACAAGCAGATGCTATTGATAAGTTAGATAATGAAATGCAAAAATTAACTGATGAACAACTAAGAGAAAAAACAAAAGAATTTAAAAAAAGACTTCAAAAAGGCGAAACTTTAGAAGATGTTTTAATACCTGCTTTTGCTGTAGCAAGAGAGGCTTGTTACCGTGTTTTAAAAGAAAAGCCTTATTATGTTCAATTATTAGGAGCTATAACTATTCATTATGGCAACATAGCCGAAATGAAAACTGGTGAAGGTAAAACCCTAACTTCAGTATTACCAGCTTATTTAAATGCTTTAGATGGTAAAGGAGTCCATATAGTAACTGTAAACGAATATTTGGCTACTCGTGATGCTGAATGGATGGGAAATATTCATAAGTTTTTGGGTTTAACTGTAGGGGTTAATTTAAGAACGATGACTCCTAAAGAAAAGCAAGAACAATATAGTTGCGATATTTTATATTCTACTAATAATGAAATCGGTTTTGATTATTTAAGAGATAACATGGTTATTAGAAAAGAAGAAAGAGTTCAACGTCCTTTAAATTTCGCTATAATCGATGAAGTAGATTCGGTTTTAATAGATGAAGCCAGAACCCCTTTAATTATATCGGGAGGTGAAATGAGAAGTGCTAATTTATATATTGATGCTGATCGTTTTGCTAAATCATTAAAAAGTGAAGACTATATTTATGATGAAAAAACCAAAGCAGTTAGTTTAACTGATGATGGAAATAAAAAGGCCGAACAATATTTTCGTGTTAACAATTTATATAATGTTGATAACACTAATTTAGTCCATTTTATAAACCAAGCTTTAAAAGCTAATTATTCAATGAAAAGAGATTTTGATTATGTTGTTCAAGAAGGAGAAGTAGTTATAGTAGATCAGTTTACTGGTCGTTTAATGAAAGGAAGAGCTTTTAGTGAAGGGTTACATCAAGCAATTGAAGCCAAAGAAGGGGTACAAATTCAACAAGAAACTAAAACGCTGGCAACGATTACCTTTCAAAACTTATTTAGAATGTATGATAAATTATCAGGTATGACTGGTACTGCTAAAACTGAAGAAGAAGAATTTAGAAACATTTATAATATGTATGTAATATCTATTCCAACTAATAAAGATATTATTAGAATAGATGCTGCTGATCTAGTTTATGCAACTAAAGAAGGTAAATATAGTGCTATTATTAAAGAAATAGAAGCAAAATATAAAGAAGGGCAACCTGTTCTTGTTGGTACTATTGCAGTTGAAACTAGTGAATTAATTAGTCAAATGCTTGATAAAAAGAAAATCCCACATGAGGTATTAAATGCTAAAAATCATGCAAGAGAAGCAGAAATTATTATTAAAGCAGGTCAAAAAAAATCAGTTACTATAGCAACTAATATGGCGGGGCGTGGAACTGATATTAAAATAAATCAAGAAGTTAAAGATTTAGGTGGATTATGTGTAATTGGTACCGAACGTCATGAAGCAAGACGAATTGATAATCAATTACGCGGTCGTTCTGGAAGGCAAGGAGATCCAGGCTGTTCTCAATTTTACGTTTCTTTAGAAGATGATTTGATGGTTAGATTTGGTTCTGATAGAATTAAAGTCCTAATGCAAAATCTAGGTTTTACTGGTGAACAAGCAATAAGAAGTAAAACTTTTACAAACGCTATTGGAACTGCTCAAATGAGAGTTGAAGGTAATAACTTCGACACTCGTAAACAGCTGTTAGAATATGATAATGTAATGAATAATCAAAGAGAAATTATGTATAGTAAACGTAATGAGATTCTTGATAGTGATTCAATTCATAATATGGTCTTAGATACTATTAAAAATCATATAATAGATACAGTTAATTCTCATTTAAATGAATCGGAAACAATAACTAAAGAAAGCTTTAATGATATTGTTGATTATGTTAATGAGAACTTATTAAAGAATGATATTAATAAGCAACATATTGAATTTCTTAAATCAAATGAGATAATTGATTATATATATGAAAAAGTTACTAAAGAATATAATGATAAGATAGATAAAATCCCTGAAGAAATAAGAAATGAATTTGAAAAAGTAATTAGTCTAAACGTTATTGATAAATATTGGATGGAGAATATTAATACCATGGCTCATTTAAGAGAGGGTATTCATTTAAGAAGTTATGCCCAAGAAAATCCCTTAAGAGCATATACAGTAGAGGGATATGAATTATTTGATCAAATGTTACAAAGAATTGATAGAGAAATTACGTTATTTTTATTAAGAGCTGAAATAAAACAAAATCTAGAAAGAAAAGAAGCAGTCAAAAATAAAATAGCAAATGATGGTAAAGACAATATTAAACAAACTCCTAAGAAATCAGTTAAAGTTGGAAGAAATGATTCTTGTCCTTGTGGCAGTGGAAAAAAATATAAACAATGTTGTGGTAAGTGACTTTAAAATCTCTCATTAATAAATAATGTAGAGATTTTTAATTTTAAAAATAAATAGCTAATTATTTTTAAATATTGTTCTGGAGTTTTGTTTGAAAGATTTTGATTAAGTATGTTATAATTATATAAATAATA
>JAAZHK010000051.1 GCA_012510745.1 Mycoplasmatota bacterium | reverse complement strand
ATAGTTTATTTAGGTGGTAAAGGTGGACCTACTAGTAGTATATATACGAAATTATATAAAGTAGAAAAAACTGATGATACAGTTTCAATAATTATACGATTCGCCTATTTAAAAATGGAAGAAATAGAAAATATTACAGCATCCGATGATGAACTTTATGAATATAAAGTATATAATTCGATGAACGCAATTAAAGAAAACTATATTGATTCCATAGAATTACATAGTTGTACTAATTGTAGTATAGGAATAGGTTATGCAAATGAAAACAAATTACCGCAATATAAATTTACATATAAACTTAACAATGGAAATACTATTTTTTATTCAGTAGAAAAAATAAATTAATAATATAAAGACAAAATTATTTATTAATTTTGTCTTTTATAATGGTTTAATAAAATGACTAAATTATTGACATAAATAGAAATATAATGTATAAATTAAAGAACAAGGAAGTGATTATATGAAACATTTAGTAATAGTGGAATCACCAAGTAAATGTAAAACAATTGGTAAATACTTAGGAAGCAATTATAAAGTCGTATCTTCTAAAGGTCATATTAGAGATTTAGCAACAACCGGTAAATATGGTTTGGGTATTGATATTGAAGATGATTTTAAACCTAATTATATACCAATTAAGGGTAAAAAGAAATTTATAACAGAATTAAAGAAAGATGTTAAAGATTCTGATATGGTATATTTAGCAACAGATCCAGATCGCGAGGGTGAGGCTATTAGTTGGCATTTAAAAGAAGCTTTAGATATAAAAGATAATAAATATAAAAGAGCAATTTTTAATGAAATAACTAAAGATAAAATAGTGGCGGCTATTAATAATCCTATAGACATTAACGATTTTTTAGTAAAAAGTCAAGAAACAAGAAGAATGTTAGATCGTATTATTGGCTTTCGTTTATCTAAATTAATCCAATCTAAAACAGATGGTAAAAGTGCAGGTCGGGTTCAAAGCGTTGCTTTAAAATTAATAGTTGATCGCGAAAGAGAAATAAAAGATTTTATTCCTGAAGAATATTGGTCTATTAAAGCTGTTTTTCCAGATTTTGAAGCCTTACTTTATGCTTATAATAATAAGGATTTAAAAATTGAATCAGAAGGTGAAGTAAAAGAAATATTATCTAAGTTATCAAACGCTTTTAAAATAGAAGAAGTTACTCAAAAAACTAAAGCTAAAAAATCTAAATTTCCTTTTATAACAAGTAGTTTACAACAAGAAGCTTTTAATAAATTAAATTTTAGTGCTAAAAAAACTATGTCTTTGGCACAAAAATTATATGAAGGAATTGATATAGGTAAGGAAACTGTTGGTTTAATAACATATATGAGAACAGATTCAATTCGTTTAAGTGATGAATTTATTAAAAATACATATACTTTTATAACCAATAAATTTGGTAAAGAATATATAGGACACGCAAAAGAAACTAAAAAGAAAGAAAATGTTCAAGACGCTCACGAGGGAATAAGACCTACAAATATTAGTAGAACTCCAGAAGAGATGAAAGAATATTTAACTAATGATGAATATAAACTATATAAATTTATTTATATAAGAGCGTTAGCAAGCTTAATGTCTGATGCTAAAGCGCTTGCAACTACTATTAAATTAGATAATAATAATTATCAATTTAAAGCAACCGGTTCTGTTCTTACTTTTGATGGTTATTTAAAAGTTTATAGTGAATATGAAGATAATGAGGATAAAATATTACCTCCATTAGAAAACTATAATTCTAAAGTGCTTTTATCTAAGGAAATTATTCATGAGCAGCACTTTACTAAACCAGCATCACGTTATACTGAAGCTAGATTAATCAAAGAAATGGAACAATTAGGTATAGGAAGACCGAGTACTTATGCTAAAACTATTGATATATTAAAAACAAGAGATTATGTTGAAATAGTCGAAAAGAAATTTATTCCTACAGAAATAGGAGTAGAAATTACTGATAAATTACAGGAGTTCTTTAGCGATATTATTAATGTTGAATATACAGCTAATATGGAAAATGACCTTGATTTAATTGCTGAAGGAAGTAAAGATTGGCTGAGTATTGCAAAAGAATTCTATAATATTTTTGAACCTAATGTAAAACTAGCTTTTGATGAAATGCCCAAAAGAGAACCAAAACCAACTGGAGAAGATTGTCCAGAATGTCAAAATCCTTTAGTAATTAGAAAAGGCAAATATGGTTTTTTTACAGCTTGTAGTAATTATCCTGACTGTAAGTATATTAAAAAAGAAATAAAAAAAGACAACCATATTTGTCCTTGTCCAAAATGTGATGGTCAAATTGTTGAAAAGAAGACAAAACGCGGAAAAGTATTCTATGGGTGTAATAATTACCCAAAATGCGACTATGCTTTATGGGATAAACCGACGAAAGAGCAATGTCCACAATGCAGTTCTTTATTAGTAGAAAAAAAAGATTTATTTAAATGTCACAATTGTGATTATGAAAGAAGCAAATAATTTTTGCTTTTTTCATATATTATGATACTATATTAACTAAAAGGAAGTAATACTATGGATTTCTATAGAGAAATTATTAAGAAATATGGTCTTTTCTTTGATAATTTAGATAATGAAATAACATTTGAATGTTTTTCTATATTAAGAGTATATAATAATCAATTTACCTATACTAAAACAATTAATAAAGATATTTATATTAAAAATCATAACTATGAATATATCTGTAAAATTGATATTTCAGATAAAGGTTTTTTATTGTCTATATTTCCAACTAATGAGAATAAACCAACTATTTGTGATCTAACAATAGTTAGTAGAAAATTACAATATGATAAACAAACCAGGATTTTGACAGTTGAAGAAATTGATAATGCGAATTCTTTTTT
>JAAZHK010000050.1 GCA_012510745.1 Mycoplasmatota bacterium | reverse complement strand
AGCCTTTTATGATATGTTAAAAATGAGAAAGGATAAGAATTATGATAAACGCTTATTTAGGAATTGATATAGGTTCTATATCAACTAAAGGAGTTATAATAGATGATGAAAATAATATCTTAGCAAAAGAATATTTATGGACAAAAGGTCAACCAATTGTTGCTGTTAAAGAACTATTAGTTAAATTGCATAGACAAATCAAAGACACTAATATTAAAGTTATGGGCGTAGGCACAACAGGTTCTGGGCGAAGATTAATTGGAGCAATGTTAGATGCTTCGGTTGTTAAAAATGAAATAACTGCACATGCTGTAGGAACCACTTCATTATATCCTAATATTAAAACCATTTTAGAAATCGGCGGACAAGATTCTAAAATTATTTTAATTGATAATGGAATTGTTATTGATTATGCTATGAATACTTTATGTGCTGCTGGAACAGGTGCTTTTTTAGCTAGCCAAGCTAAAAGATTAGGTATAAGAGTAGAAGATTTTGGGGATTTAGCCCTTTCTGCTAAAAATAAGGTTAAAATTGCTGCTCGTTGTACAGTCTTTGCTGAATCTGATTTAGTTCACAAAACAGGAATGGGTTATAAAAAAGAAGATATTATAGCAGGTCTTTGTGATAGTGTTGTCGTTAATTATTTAAATAACGTTGGGAAAGGAAAAAAAATAAAATCACCTATTATTTTTCAAGGAGGGGTCAGTAAAAACAAAGGGGTTAAAAAAGCATTTGAAGAAATTCTAAAAGAACATATTATTATAGATGAAAATGGACATCTAATGGGGGCTTTAGGAGTAGCTATTTTAGCTAAAAAAAGTGGAATTAAAAAGATATTTAAATTTAATATTATTAATTTAAATTTTATAACAGAAACTATAGAATGTAATAAATGCCCTAATAATTGTGAAATTATAAGTATTAAAAAAGACAACCAAGTAATTGATGCTTGGGGTAATCGTTGTGATAATGGGGCTTTAATTAAATAAAAAGATATTCCTTTAGAATATCTTTTTCCCCTTTTTCTTTTACAGAAAACCGTCTCCGGTGTCTACATTATATCAACCACATGTAAAGTTAACAATATTATACATATTATATTTTTAAGTTTACGTAAACAGAAGTTGTTAACTTTTTTATTTTATGATATCTAAACCTCCCATATAAGGTTTAAGATGTTCTGGTATATTAATGCTACCATCTTCATTGATATTATTCTCTAAAAAGGCGATTAAAACTCTTGGTGGAGTGATCACTGTATTATTTAAAGTGTGTGGATAAATATTAGATTGTTTTTCTTTAAACCTAATACCTAACCTTCTAGACTGAGCATCTCCTAAAGAAGAACATGAGCCAACTTCAAAATATTTTTGTTGTCTTGGGCTCCAAGCTTCAACATCTAAACTTTTTACTTTTAAATCTGCTAAATCACCACTACAACACTCTAATGTGCGAACTGGTATATCTAAGTTAAGAAAAAGCTCGACTGTACTTTGCCACATTTTATTATACCATTTATCACTATCATTAGGATGACATATAACAACCATTTCTTGTTTTTCAAATTGATGGACACGATATATTCCTCTTTCTTCTATACCGTGGGCCCCCACTTCTTTTCTAAAACAAGGTGAATAACTAGTTAAAGTTATTGGTAATT
>JAAZHK010000009.1 GCA_012510745.1 Mycoplasmatota bacterium | reverse complement strand
TACATAAGCATTTTTTCTTGAATTTAATATAGCTGCACTTATACTTGGTATTGCTATTACTAATATTATTCCTAGTATTACTATTACTGCTAATAATTCTATTAAAGTAAATCCTCTTTTATTTTTCATATTTTTCTCCTGCATTTAACATATAGTTAAACAAAAAAACAATATATTAAATTCTTTTTGTTAATTTAATCATTTCATTTTGTTAATAATAGTTTTATTGTATTTAAATCAAGTTGTGTTAAAAAAATAAAAGCATTTCCTAATAAAAGAAAAGGTCCAAAAGGAATCATTTTTTCATTTTTTTTAACTTGTAAATAAATAGCTACTGGCAAAGCTATAATACTACCAATAAAAATAGTTAAAATTGCTAATATAGGATGAAGTGTTAAACCTATAAAAAACATTAATTTGATATCGCCACCACCTAATGTTTCTTTTTTAAAAATCAAATTACCTATCAACATAATAAGATACATAATTGTAAACATTATAACACCAGATAACAAACTAAATAAACCCGTGTTAAAATCCAATAAAATAAATTTAACTATAATAACCAATATACTAAATAATAATGTTATTTCATCGGGAATAATCATATAATTTAAATCACTTACTATAACAATAATTAAAAAAGATACAATGAATAAACTTATTAATAAATTAGGATTAAAACCAAAAATATAATAAGATACCATAAATAAAATTCCTGTCATTAATTCTGTAAAAGGATAAAATAATGAGATACTTTTATGACAATGACGACATTTTCCTTTTTGAAAGATAAAAGACATAACAGGAATTAACTCATACCACTTTAATATATGTGAACATTTTGAACAAGAAGATCTAGGTTTAATAATTGATTTTTTTTGAGGTAAGCGAAACCCTACAACATTATAAAAAGATCCAAACAGTAAACCTAAAATTAAGAAACCAACACTATAAAGAATTCGCATACTTCCTCCCTTTTACATTACTGTATTGTATATACCAAACATTGGTTGAATAATTGATAAAATAATAACCCCTGCAGCTACAGCTAATAAGGCTATAAGAGTTGGTTCTACTAAACTTTTAATTTGTTCTACCACATTTTTATGTAATAAACTAAAATAATCAGCAACCTTATCCATCATTAATCCTAATTTACCTGTATTTTCACCAGTTACTAACATTTCATATGCAATAACAGGAAAAGCCCAGTGATTTTCAAAAGCAGTTGAAATTCTAGATCCTTTACTTAAATTATTTAAAGTATTTTGAATAATAGTTTTATAAACTTCATTATCAGTTAAATTAGATAGAACTTCCATACTATCTGTAATTTGAACACCATGATTTATTAAAGAGGCAAAAGTTTTTGTAAAGATTGTTATCTCATTATAAATTATAATTTTGCTAATAACAGGTAAACTCATATAAAAGGTTTGCATTCCTTTTTTAAATCCCCGAACATTATTAAATAGAATTTTATAAATAATAAATAGTATTAATATAGCAATAACTATCCAAATAGAATTGTTTTTTAGAAATTGGCTAGCTCCTATTACTAATCTAGTTGTAAGCGGTAAAGTAGCACCTTGATCAGCAAATAAAGAAATAAATTGTGGTACTACATACATTAATATAAAAGATACAACAATTATAGCAAAAAAGAAGATTACAGTAGGATATGTCATCGCACCAATCATTCGTCTTCTTGTTTGATCTGCAGAAGTATAATAATCGGCCATATCATCTAATACTGCTGGTAAATCACCAGTTAATTCAGCTGTTTTTATCATATGAACTAATAATCTTGGAAATACTTTCGATTGACGAGTTAAAGCATTAGAAAAACTTTCTCCTGTTAATAAATCATATACAACTCTTTCAAAAATCTTTTTACGACTTTTATCAGTTGATTGTTTAGCTATGATTCTTACTGAATCTATTAAAGGAATACCAGCACGTAAATATGTTGATAACTGAGTTAATATAAAAGCCAATTCAGCGGCTTTTAGTTTTCTAGGACCTCCAATACTTATATTAAGACCTTGAACTAATTTAACTTCTAATACTTGATATCCTTCACTAGTAAAAAAATTTCTCACTTCCTGTGCATTATAAGCCTCAAAAGTATTTTTATTTTTTTTGCCACCTGGTTTTTGTATAACATATTTGAAATTCTTTAATGTTCCTCGACCATCAGTTTTTAAACCACTAAGATTATTAGTAGGATTATTAATAAATTTATTTTGGTTTTCGCCGTTCATAATCATCTCTCCTATTATTACTATTAGTATAGCACAACAATTAATTTTTTTAAACTTTTTTTATCATTTACATATAATAACAGTAAAGGAGCTTGTTATATGTATAATAATTACAATGGCTTTAGTTTTTCACCTAATTATGGAGGAATGGGTCTTCTTAATAACTATTCCAACTACTATCGTCCAGGTTTATTTGCAAGTTTAGCTAGCGGACTTAGAAATACTAATTGGTCATCTTTTATTAACAGTACTCAAAAAACTTTAAATGTTGTAAATCAAGCAATACCGCTTATTAATCAAGCTAAACCATTATGGAATAACACTAAAACAATGTTTAAAATTATGGGTGCTGTAAAAGGCAATAATACTAATAGGTATGAAGAAAGAAAAGAACCTGAAATAAAAGAAACAGAAAATAAACCTAAGTTTTTTATATAAAATGTGTTATAAAACACATTTTTATATGTTTTAGTATGTTATCACTATTTTTATTTATACTAAAAATGGTGATAAGATGTTTTATAAATACAAAATTATAAATAAAGAAAATAATGATTATTTATATTTATTTATGAATTTCAACGACGAATTTAGTTATGATTTTTTATTACAAAAAAATAATGAAAAAGTTCATAAT
>JAAZHK010000049.1 GCA_012510745.1 Mycoplasmatota bacterium | reverse complement strand
TTAATATTCATCGTTATTTATTATCTAGAAATTTTTCTAATATTTTAGAAGCTCTTAATCCTGATCCTGATGATTATTATATTACTCCTTATATTGAAGGAATAAAAATTCCTAATGAGCAAAAAGCTGAAGATTTAGCTTTATTAATGGGAAATCTACATGCTAAAACAGTTTTTTATAAAGAAATCGATTTAGATAAAATTAAAGAAATATATGAGAATTTGATTTTAAAAATTAATAATAGTAAGACATATTATCAAAAATTAGAAGATATTATTATTAATGATATTTATATGGCGCCCAGTTGTTTTTTATTAATTAAAAATATATCAGTTATTTATTATTCTTTAAATTATGCTTTACAAGAACTAAAGGATTGGTATGAACTTATTTCTGAAAAAAAAAGAGAAAGAGTCACTGTTGTTCATAATAATCTCTCAATAGAACATTTACTACATAATGATCATAATTATCTTATCAGTTGGGATAGAGCTAAATTGGATTATCCTATATATGATTTTTATTCATTTTTTATGAATAATGATTATACTTATGATTATGTAACTCTTTTTTATTTATATCAAAGCAAATTTCCTTTAATGGAAGAAGAAAAGAAACTATTGTTTGTTTTATTATCTATACCGGATAAAATTAATATAACCTATAACGTTTATAATGATACTAAAAAGATATATCATACTATTTATCGTTTAATTAAAATTAATGAAATAATTTCAAAGCATTATCCTAAAGATAAACCAAAACCACAAAAGTAATTGAAAAAAGAGTATAATTGCATTAACTTTTATGGTAATAAAACAAGTTAACAAAGATTGATATAAGATAATTATATAGGACGAATATATAATAAAGATAAACCAGAAACTAGAACGATGGCGAGTTTTACAATTTTGACATTTACAAAAGAAACCATGTTTTCCATTATTTTTCATTTTATCACCTATTATATTTTATGTGATTAATTCAATAAGTTATATAAAAATAACAATATTTAGGTTATAATAATATTAGGTGATAATATGAAGCAGTTAAAATTGAAAAAAAAGCTATTTTTTAAAATTATTATTATAATAATATTTTTTATTGCAATTCGTTTTATATTTTTGACAGAAAATCCACAATATTTACCGGATTTAAATACTATGACAATTACCCAAATAAAAGAATATGCTCAAAAGAATAAACTTAATTTAAATATTGAATATGAATATAGTAATAAAATAGCTGAAAATAAAATTATTAATCAAAACATTAAAAATGGAACTATATTAAAAAAAGATGATAACTTAAATTTAGTTGTTTCTAAAGGGGCAATTTCAATAGAATATTATGCTGAAAATAAAATTAATGAATTAGGTCGTATTCCGGTAATGATGTATCACCATATTATGGATGTTGAAAACGAATATACTGGTGGTAATATTGATAAAGAAGGTTATAATCGTACTAGTAACGCTTTTAAAAAGGATTTAGAATATTATTATGAACAAGGTTATGAAATGATAAGTTTAATTGATTATATTAATGGTAATATAAATACTTCTTTTGGAAAGAGTCCTATAGTATTAACTTTTGATGATGGCAATAGTAATAATATTAAAGTGACAGGTTTAGATGAAAAAGGGAACATTATTATTGATCCAAAATCAGCAGTAGGAATTTTAGAAGCTTTTAAAAAGAAATACCCTAAAACGAAGGTAACAGCTACATTTTTTCTTAATAAAGGATTGTTTAATCAAAAAGATTATAATGATAAAATACTAAATTGGTTGATTGATAATGGTTATGATATTGGAAATCATACTTTAAATCATGTTGATTTTGCTAAAATAACATCTAATAAAGTGCAAGAGGAAGTCGGAGGATTATATCAATTATTAGATCAATATATAAAAGATAAGTATGTTAAAATAGTAGCATTACCTTATGGTTCTCCTTATAAACAAAATCATTCTAATTTTAAATATATTTTAAATGGTACATATAAAGATATAGTTTATGAAACATTATCAACTTTAAGAGTAGGTTGGGAAGCAGATTATTCTCCTTTTAATAAGGAGTTTGATTCAACCTTTATTAAACGTATTAGAGCTTATGATAATAATGGTCAAGAATTCGATATTGAAATGGCTCTAAATAATATTAAAAACACTAGATATATTTCTGATGGTGATAATAAAACAATTGTTATCCCAAGTTCTTTAAATAGTCAAATAAATAATAAAAACAATCTAGATATGATTGAATATTAAAAATAAAATGTTATAATATATTTGGTGATAAGATGAAAAATAAAGGTTTTACTTTAATAGAGTTATTAGCAGTAGTTTTACTTATTGGTATTACTTTGGTATTAGTTTTTACTTCTGTAAAAAACATTATGATTGAAAATAAAAATACAGAATTTAAAAATTATGAAAAGATTATGAAAACGTCTGCAAACTTATATTTTGAAAAAAAGCCTGCTTTATTAGAAGTGACTTTAGATCAATTAATAGAAGATAATTTAATTAAACCTATTAATGATGAATATATATGTACTGGTAAAGTTGTTAAAAATAATAATGCTGTAGAATTAGAATGCAAAAAAGATGACGTGCCTATTTGGCCTTCCGGTGAATAACTTTACAAAATAGTTTTTCTAATATATAATTTATTTATAAAAGCGATGAAATTGAGGATTAAATATTGAACTTTATAGAGAGTTAGTGTTGGGTGAAAACTAATATTGGATATATTTAAGGGTAGCAATAGAGTTTAATTCCTGAATGAGTAGGGAATTACGCAGAACTAGCGTTAAAAGTAAGAGATTATATTAATTTTTTAATATAAATTAAGGTGGTACCGCGAAGATTTCGTCCTTATGGATTGGAGTCTTTTTATTTTAGGAGGATTATAATGTTAAATAAAAAATACAATCATAAACAAGTAGAGTTTGATAAATATAATTTTTGGTTAAATAATGATTATTTTAAAGCTAATCAAGATCAAAGTAAAGAACCATTTTGCATTGTTATTCCGCCTCCAAATGTAACTGGTAAATTACATTTAGGTCATGCTTGGGATACTGCTCTTCAAGATATCATTATTCGTTATAAAAGAATGCAAGGATTTGATACTTTATGGTTGCCAGGTATGGATCACGCAGGCATAGCAACCCAAACAAAAATTGATCATAAATTAAAAGAGGAAGGCATAAACCCTCGTGAAATGTCAAGAGATTGTTGGTTGAGTATCGCTTGGGATTGGAAAAAGGAATATGCTGAAGCAATTCGAAAGCAATGGGCTAAATTAGGACTTAGTTTAGACTATAGTAGAGAACGTTTTACATTGGATGAAGGTTTATCCAAAGCTGTTAACAAAGTTTTTATTGATTTATATAATCAGGGATTAATATATCGTGGAGAAAGAATTATTAATTGGGATCCTGATGCGAAAACTGCTTTGTCAAACGAAGAAGTAATTTATAAAGATATTGAAGGTTATTTTTATTATTTAAAATATTTTATTGTTGGAACGGATGATTATTTAACAATAGCGACTACAAGACCAGAAACTTTATTTGGTGATACGGCAGTAGCAGTAAATCCAAATGATAAAAGATATAAACATTTAATAGGTCAAAAAGTAATCCTACCTTTAGTTAATAAAGAAATTCCTATTATTGGTGATGATTATGCTGATCCTCAATTTGGTACAGGAGTTGTTAAAATAACCCCAGCTCATGATCCAAATGATTTTGAAGTAGGAAACCGTCATAATTTAGAAAGAATTGTTATTATGACTCCAGATGCTAGGATGTCTGAAAAAACAGGTAAATACAAGGGAATGGATCGCTATGTTTGCCGTGAAGAAGTCATTAAAGATTTAAAAAAACAAAATTTATATTTAAAAGAAGAAAAAATAATTCATTCTGTTGGGCATTCAGAACGAACAGAAGTAATGGTTGAACCTTATTTATCTAAGCAATGGTTTGTAAAAATGCGTCCTTTAGCTAATAAAGTCTTAATCAATCAAACTGATATAGATAATAAAGTAAACTTTATACCTAACCGTTATGAAAAGGTAATGAATCATTGGATGGAAATAACTTATGATTGGTGTATTTCAAGACAATTATGGTGGGG
>JAAZHK010000048.1 GCA_012510745.1 Mycoplasmatota bacterium | reverse complement strand
TACTTCTAAAACTTTGATAATTATTCATAATAGTAACAATCATAGAAATTAATAAAGTCATAATAATAATAGATTTCATACCAGCTCCAAACCAAATTATAATAATAGGTCCTAAAGCTACTTTAGGTAAACTATTTAGAAGAGTTAAATATGGATCTACTACTTTAGCTAGAAAATTATTCCACCACAGGATAGCAGCAATAATTAAACCTGATATAGAACCAATAACAAAACTAATAATAGTCTCATATAGAGTAATAGATATATGTTTAAATAAATTATTTTGTTTATATAGTTCTACAATAGAAGTTAATATTAATGATGGTTTAGAAGTAATAAAAGTATTAATTAAATTAAAATAAGCTAATAATTCCCATGTAATTAATAATAAAATAAATATTGTAAATTGACTAATTAAAATATATTTTTTCCTTCTTTTGTTATTTTTTAAAAACAATTGATGTTCTAAACTATACATGATAATCAATTTCCTTCCACAAAATTTCATAATATTTACTAAATTCTTCGGCTTTTCTATTTTGTATAGGACTAAGACGCTTAGTATAATTAATATTTAAGATCTTTTTTACATTACAAGGTCTTTTTGATAAAACTATAATTTTATCAGCCATACTAATAGCCTCAGCCAAATCATGAGTAACCATTAAAGTAGTTTTGCCTTCTTTCTTTATGATATTATAAACATCATTAGAAAGTGCTAATCTAGTTTGGTAATCTAAAGCACTGAAAGGTTCGTCTAATAAAAGAATATCAGGATCAGTTGCTAGGGTTCTAATTAAAGCTACTCTTTGTCTCATACCCCCTGATAAAGAGCTAGGATATTTATTAATAAACTCACCTAAACCATAAGTGTTTAATAAATGAATAACTTTTTTTTTCGTTTGATTATTTTCTTCCTTAGTTATTTTTAATCCTAATAAGCAATTATCTAAAATAGTTAACCAAGGAAAAAGAGAATCATCTTGTAACATATATCCTAGTTTTCTATTATCAAATATTTGAATATTACCACTAGATTTTTTTTCCAAGCCTGCTAATATTGATAAAAGAGTACTTTTACCACAGCCTGATGGACCAACAATGGCAATAAATTCGTTTTTCTTAACACTTAAATTTAAATTTTCAATAGCCAAAACTTCACCGCTTAAATCATGATAAACTTTACTTAAATTTTTAATGGTTAAGATATCTTTCACTTTAATCTCCAAGATAAATTAAATCTTGATATGGTACCATTTCTTCTAATACCCCAGCAGCAATCATAATTTCTTGTAAATGATTAAAAGACTCTTCCGTAAAAGCAGTTGTTTTAGGCCAAGATTCTTGATTTTTATAACGATTAACAACTCCTTCTAAATCGCTTAAAGAAGTATCAGGGAAAAAATCAATAATAGCTAAAGCAATTGTTTTATTATCATTATTATTAACAAAATCTAAACCTTTTTGAATAGCATTTCGAAATTTTTTGATAATTTCTGGATTATCCTTTATGTAACTAGTGCGAGCACTATAAGAAGTATAAGGTACTATCCCACCAAGTTCTCCAATAGATGCTACAACATAGCCATAACCTTGTTTTTCAACTTGTAAAGCATTTGGTTCAAATAAAGTAACAAAGTCTCCAGTTCCCCCTATAAAAGCACCTGCCATGGAAGCAAAATCAATACTAGTATCAATATTAACATCTTTTGCTGGATTAATACCATGTTCTCTTAAAGCCCATTCAAAGGTCATTTCAGGCATGCCGCCTTTTCGCCCTCCAATAACGTCTTTGCCTATTAAATCATTTAAAGTAAAGTTATCAATTTTTTTCCTAGATACTAAAAACGAACCATCTTTTTGAGTTAATTGAGCAAAAGTTTTTAAATAGTTTTTTTCTCCACCGCTATAAATATATATAGTAGCTTCACTTCCAGAAAAACCAATATCAACATCACCTGATAAAACAGCTGCTGTTACTTTGTCAGCCCCAGGTGTTAAAATAAGATCGATTTCTAAACCTTCTTCTTCAAAAAATCCTTGACTAATTGCAGCATAAGCTGGAGCGTAAAAAACAGAATGTGCGACTTCGGCTACTTTAATTTTAGTTAATCCTGATGTCGGCTTCTTAAAGCTAAAAAACAGACTTGCAGTAATAGCTAAGAAAATTAAAATACTAACAACAAAAATAAATATTTTTTTCATATATCCTCCTTTTTTTATTCTTTGTATGATACGTTTTTATAATTATTTTGTGTATTATAATTAGTATTTTCTTTTTATGTATCTTAATATTTGGTATAATACTATTATATAGGTAGGAGCTAAACATGGTTAATTTAAATGAACTAAATAAAGAACAATTGAAAGCTATTAAAATTACAAAAGGACCCTTATTAATATTAGCCGGAGCTGGTTCCGGAAAAACTAGAGTTTTAACAACTAAAATTGCATATTTAATTGAACAAAATATAGCTAAACCATATCAAATATTGGCTATTACGTTTACCAATAAAGCTGCAAAAGAAATGGTTGGACGTTTAAAAAAATTAATAGGTAAGATAGCAAACGATCTTCAAGTTTCTACCTTTCATTCTTTTGGTTTAAGAATTATAAAAGAAAACTATCAATTATTAGGATATTCATCTAATTTTGTTATTATGGACAGTGATGATAGTATATCGATTATAAAAAAGATTTTAAAAGAATTTGATTTGGATTCTAAGTTATTTAATCCTAATGCTATAAAAAGCAAAATAAGCAGTGCCAAAAACGAACTTATATTACCTAAAGATTATGCTAAATATGCTTTTAGTGATTTTGAGAAAGTTGTATTAAAAGTTTATATAAGATATGAAGAAATGTTAAAGATAAGTAATTCAGTTGATTTTGATGATTTACAAATATTACCTTTAAAATTATTTATGGAACATCCTATTATATTAGAAAAATACCAGAATAAATTTAGGTATATTTTTATTGATGAATATCAAGATACTAATAAAGTACAATATTTATTATCGAAAATGATTAGTAAAAAATATCAAAATATTTGTGTTGTAGGTGATAATGATCAAGCAATTTATTCATGGCGAGGAGCTAATTACCAAAATATATTAAATTTTGAAAAAGATTATCCTAATACCCAAGTTATTTTATTAGAGCAAAATTATCGTTCAACTCAAAATATTTTAAAAGCTGCTAACAGTGTTATTATTAATAATAAAGATCGCAAAGATAAAAAATTATGGACTACTGCAGAAATTGGTGAACAGTTAACTTTTTATCAAGCTTACGATGAAAAAGATGAGGCCTCATATGCTTTACAAGAAATAAAGCAACTGATTGATAAAGGAATTCCTAAAGAAACAATAGCTATTTTATATCGTACTAATGCCCAATCAAGAGTTGTAGAAGAGGCTTGTTTAAAAGAAAATGTTCCTTATCGTATTGTTGGTAATTTCTATTTTTATAACCGTCAAGAAATAAAAGATTTACTTGCATATTTAAGATTAATTCATAATGAAAAAGATAATATTAGTTTACTACGTGTGATTAATACTCCAAGAAGGGGCATTGGAGAAAAAAAGATTACCGAATTAATTAATCGCGCTAATGAGAAAAATC
>JAAZHK010000008.1 GCA_012510745.1 Mycoplasmatota bacterium | reverse complement strand
TTACTTATTTGATCATCATCATTAAAGGAATACACTTGTGTTTTTTTACCATATCTAGTAAAAGATAATAAATGAATGATACGATCAATATCTCTAAAATATGGGCTTCTTATGTCGTTTAGCTCATTTATAAACCTTATAGCATCAATACTTTTAGCTGCAAAAGTAGATAAATTACTTTCATTTTTAATTGAATTTTGTTTTATTGTTTCTAATAAATCTTTTTTCATTATATTCTCCTGTTTTGTTTAATTCGCATCATAGAATAAGGCTCCAATTCAATATCTATTTTTAGTTTAATTATTTCTTCTGGATGATTAGCAATTTCAATCTTTTTGTTCTTTTCATTATAAATTTCTTCGATTCTATAATTAATAATTTGATGTTTTGGCGTAAAAAATTCTACCTCGTCACCTACTCTAAAATAGTTTCTTTGAGTTAATGTACATATTTTAGTCTTTTTATTATAATTTAATACTAAAGCTAAAAAGTCTTGATTTGAGAATTCTGTTCGTCCTTGATAATAATGATCTTGAAACGATTCATCATGATCAAAATAATGATTGCTTGTTTCTCGGTTAGCTACTAATTTTAATGAGTTTTCTAACTCTTTTAATTTCTTATTAGTTAAACTTTTATTAATATAACCATCAATAATTTGGCGATAACACATATTAACAGTAGCTAAATAATAAACAGAACGCATTCTTCCTTCTATTTTTAATGATTTAACACCTATTGCTATCATATCTTTAATTTTATTAGATAAATTTAAATCTTTTAGCGCCATTGTAAATGGTTGATTATGATTTTCCATTTCAAACATAAAACGACATACTTGCGAACATCCTCCACGATTAGCATCACGATTAGTTTGATAATTAGATAAAGTACATCTGCCACTATAAAAAGTACACATTGCCCCATGAATAAATATTTCAATATCTAAACCTGTTTTATCTATAATCTTTTTTATTTCTTTTTTATGAAGTTCTCTTGCTAATACTACTCTTTTAACTTTCTTTTCTTTCAAAAGATTTACTGCTTCATAATTAGTAATTGAATTTTGAGTACTTACATGAACTTCGACTTGAGGATAATTAGTAACAATATAATCAATTAAAAAGGCTTCGCTAACAATAAAAGCGTCAATACCTGCTTGAACAACTTCTTTAATATATTCTTTTATTCCTTTAATATCTTCATTATGAAAAATTATATTTATAGCCAAATAAACCTTTTTATTTATTTTGTGTGCAAAAGAACAAGCCTCTCTAATTTCACTAAGACTAAAATTATTAGCATTAGCTCTTAAACTATAATTCTTTCCTCCTATATATACAGCATCAGCACCATATAAAAATGCAATTTTTAATTTTTCTAAATCTCCTGCAGGAGACAATAATTCTATTTTCATATTACTTCACCTTATATATTGTTTTCTTATAAAAAAAGTTATCATCATTTATGTATACTTGATTAATCATTTCTTTTAATTTATCTAAAGTAATATTATTATTTATATATTGATTAAAAGTTAAGACCACTTTATTAAATAAACAAGGCGTTACATTAAAACCATCTAATACAAGATAAGGTATTTTTGCTTTTAATAAATCATCAATAATATTAGAAATGTTTAACAAAGTATTTTTATAAATCGTTGTACCTAATTTTTCTTCTTTAATTAAATATTTG
>JAAZHK010000047.1 GCA_012510745.1 Mycoplasmatota bacterium | reverse complement strand
GAAAACTCTAGTAGCATAGAAGTAGATGAAGACTATTTTAATGAAGCTAATATTAGTCCATTTTATAAAGATTATATAGAACAGGAATTTTTGTCAGAAATCCCTAATAAAAATGCTTACACAGTAAACATACCCAATAAAGTGGGCAATAAAAATATAACAGAAATAAAGGAAGGGTTATTTTCAGGATATGATGTAATAAATGAGATTTTGATTGAACCAAATATACGAATAAAATCAACTAATATACCAGAAGGAATTAAAAAAATAGGAAAAACAACAGAAGATAGTGACTTTGTAGCGGGAGTTTTTTTATATAATTTCCATTTATCTGAAGTGAATTTCCCTTCTACTTTAAAAGAAATAGGAATTAATGATTTTTATTTTTCATCAATAACTGATATAGTAATACCAAAATCAGTAGAAACAATAGGTATACAAGCTTTTGCTGAGGTATTCCCATTTAATAGTCTTACATTTGAAGGAGCAAATGATAGAACAAGTCAACTTGAAACGATTGGTGCATCAGCATTTGCTACTGATTTAGGTTTACCCGAAATAATACCTGAAATAAACCTTATAATTCCTGCTAGTGTTAAGACAATTTCTACATTCGCTTTTGTGGGAATTCCCCTCGCTTCATTAACTTTTGCTGGTACTTCAACAGACGGTTCTGGGAATGATTCCAGTTTGTTAGTCAACATAGGCAGAAAAGCTTTCGACTTAAACAACCAAAATCATACAATATATTTACCTTCAACTTTAACCAATGTAGGTTCTAGAGCTTTTGATAAAGCTTCTTTAGCTTCTATTTATATTAATAAATTAACCATACCAGAAACATTTGATAGTGTTTGGTCTAATGACGCAAAAAAATATATATTAAATGGAACTGGTGGATATACTTGTATAGAAAATTGTTCTTAAAACTAAAAAATAGCCTTTAAAAAGAAAAGACTATTTTTTTTGTTTTTGATCTTGTTTATTTATTCCAATAATACTACCAAAGACTGAAGTTAAGGCTAAAATAATATAATATATGATAATTCTAAAACTAAGTTTTTCATTTAAACCCAAATAACTTATTAATAATAACAAAAGGGTAAATAAACTGCTTATTTTTAATCCACTAATGTAACCTCTTTTATTACTATTTTTACCAATGTATATTCCTCCAAAAAAAATAGATATTAATGGTATTAAAAGCAAAAAATAATTTATTATTTTAATATTTAAAATATCAAAATAACTAAATATAGTTAATATAAATGTTAGTCCAATAATAAAAATTATTATATAGCCTAATCCTTTTAAATATCTCATCATATCACCTAATAAAAAATATGTATATAATAATAATTTATACCTATATGTATAAAAAAAATATATAACTACATAATGATAGTGGTGATTATATAGAATATTTTATTTGTGGTTTTCGGACTCTTTTATTTTATTTTATTATTTTTTTAATGTATCGTTTAATGGGTAAAAGAGAAATAGGCGAATTAGGGGTAATTGATTTAATAGTTAGTTTCTTAGTAGCCGAATTTGTGACTATTTCGATTGAAGATGTTAAAATATCTATATTTTATTCTTTAATACCCCTAGCTATTTTAATGTTATGTCAAATTTCCATTTCTCATTTATCAATGAGAAGTAAAAAAGTAAGATCTTTATTTGATGAAAAACCATCAGTTATTATTAATCGTGGTAAAATCAATTTTCCTGAAATGCTTAAGCAAAGATACAATATCGAAGATTTATTAAGCCAATTAAGAGAAAAAAGTATTAAAAATATTGAAGAAGTTGATTACGCTTTATTAGAAAGTAATGGTAGACTATCAGTTTTTAAAAAAGATCTTTTTAATAAAGAATATCCTTTACCAATAGTAATAGATGGCATTATTGATTATGAAACATTAATTCAAATAAGAAAAAATGAAAATTGGTTACATAAGGAATTAGAAACAAAAAATATTGAACTTGACAACATCTTTTACGCTTTTTATCGTAATAATAGTCTTTATATAATTGAACATAAAAGTACATGAGTACTTTTTTAATGTTTAAAAATCATTGCAAACTCCTAAGGTTTAATATATAATTAAACTATAAGAAAATAGGTGGATATATGAAACAAAAAGGATTTACATTAATTGAGTTATTAGCAGTAATCGTAATACTAGGAGTAATCTTAGTAATAGCAATACCAAGTATCAGTGCCGCGATATTGAATGCTAGAAAGAATGCCTATGTCGCAACTGCCAATGAACTTGTAGATGGATTAAGAATGAAAAGTTTAACTAATCCAGAAATACTACCAACTACAGAAGAACCAACATGTTATAAACCAAATGAAATAAAATTAGAAAAAGGAAGTAATACGAGATCCCCATTTGGAAAAGATTATACTGATGATAGTCAAATATGTGTAACATATGAAGAAAGTAATGATTATATTTATAGCATATGTTTAGTAGATGAAGGTGGAAATGGTATTAGTTCTAATAATATAGCTACTATTAATAAAAGTGATGTAAAAATAGGTGAAGCTACATGTGATGGTAGTGGTGGCGATATTTCTAATAAAGAACAAATCGCAACAGGTAGTTCTCATACAGTAGCCCTTTTAGAAGATGGTACAGTAAGAGCATGGGGAAATAATAGAGATGGTGCACTTGGAAATGGTAGTACAACAAACAGCAATATTCCAGTTACTGTAACTGGACTTACCAATGTAACCCAAATCGCCGCAGGATTTAACCATACAGTGGCCCTTCTAGCAGATGGTACAGTAAGAACATGGGGAAAGAATAATAATGGTCAACTTGGGAATGCTAGTTGGACATCTAGCAATATTCCGGTTACTGTAACGGGACTTACCAATGTAACCCAAATCGCAGCCGGGGAAGCGCATACAGTAGCCCTTTTAGAAGATGGTACAGTAAGAGCATGGGGATATAATTACTATGGTCAACTTGGGAATGCTAGTTGGACAAATAGTACCGTCCCAGTTACTGTAACGGGACTTACCAATGTAACCCAAATCGCAGCAAACGGAT
>JAAZHK010000046.1 GCA_012510745.1 Mycoplasmatota bacterium | reverse complement strand
GCTCTAGTAACAATAGCACCTGTACCACCTTTTTTATCTCCAGCTTTATCAGGATCTACAACAGCTTGAACTAACGATAATAGCAAACGAAAAAACATTATAACACCAACCACAATATATAATCTATTTATAATATCTTGAGCTGTTGTTAAATTATTAAATAAATCCAATTTTGCTAAAACTATCATAAAATCATATATTTGAGCAGCAAAGTTATAAATTACATGATCTAAACTAAAGAAGAACTCTCTTATTCCAAGCATCATATTGCAATCACCATCTATCTAACTCCTTTTTTATTTAAATTCTGATAAACATCCACCTAACGCTTCATTTGCAAATGGAAATAAAATTGAAACAAAATATATCAAAACATAAATTAATGCTCCAAAGACTATTCTTTTCACTAATCTATTCCAACCTTTTTTTATTTCATCATCATTACCTGCAAAAACATTTCTTAATAAATCTATACTTCCAAGTAAAACTATAAGTATAGGAACAAATACTTTAACATAACCAAGAATATCAACAAAAAAATCAATTAAATCTCGACTGAATATCCCCTCACAATTAATAGTGTCAAAAGTTCCTCCGCTACCTCCGTGTTTTTCAACCGGTTCAGAAGGGGTTTTTGAATTCGATTGAGTAGCAGCTTTATTCAATGGTGCCGAATCAGTGGTTTCATTAGTGATTTCATCAATATAAGTTATTTTAAAAACTACATGATATGTATAATGGTCCTTTTTTGTTATAAAATCAGATTTAAAATTAATATTTACATTACATTCTTTATTTAAACATTGTTCTTTTACTTTACTACGGTTAATATTTATAGTTTTTTGACTCTGCGACATTGTATCACCTGAAAAACACGAATTGCAATTTGAACTAATTAATTCTATAGAATCTTCATCAAAATTACCTTTTTCACCATCTAAATGTATTGTTTTATATATTTTTACATCTACAACACCAAAATCACAGTTTACCGTATAATCGTTTTTATCAAGTCTATTTTGTAAAACTTGACAACCATTCTTTTCTTTAACAGTCATCTTTTTTTGTTTTGCTTGAACTGGTAAACAAACACTTAACATTATTAAACTAAGTATTATTAATCTTCTTTTTTTGTTCATATCATCACTCTCTTTACCTAATCTATTATAAATAATTATATCATAAGCCCATATTAAAAACTACTGTTTTTTAATATAAAAGAAAAATAATTGAGTATAACTCAACTATTTAAATACATATGGTTTTTCTAAAGTTCCCTCTCCTGAGGAATATCTAACTATATCATTTAGATAATATGACTCTCTAATATAAGCATCATAAGCAGCTTCTTTTGATAAAACTTCTTCAGGTTTTACTAAATAAACACGAGACGAGTTTTTATCACTAGGAGTAGATAACCACCAAGCATAAGGTTTCACTAAATAATTATAATTAAAACAACTTTTATCAGCTATACTATTGCAACTATTATCAATGCTAGCTATCATAAAATCATAGGCATTTAATAATCCTGTTTTACTATTTTTATTTAATGTTAAGCACTCCTGGTTATTATTTAAGCTTTTATTTGATTCATTTCTTAAACCAACGCACCAATCTACATTTATTAACAATGATTTTATCTGATTGTCTATATTATTTAAAGTTAGATTTAAATATTCTTTAATTCTACTTTGGTTAAAGATGTTTTTCCCATCATAAGCATCAGTTTCGCTATTATACCTATTATCATAAGGATATTTATCTTCATCTTTATCCTTATTATCTTTAACAATTTGAATATTATTTTGTGCATCAATTTTTATTATACGATATCATATTTTATTAAAAGTGATATAATTTTTTGGAAACTGTCCTCTAAATATATATTCATTATTAATTTTATATAAACCTTCGCCACTTTGAACAACTGGATTATCTTCTAACAACTTTTCGTATAAACTTGCTGTATTATATGACGTTCCACAATTTAAGTAAGGTATATATATATAAGATTCCTCTAACTTTTCTATTACTACTTTTCCATTACAAACTTCTTTTTTGATTTGTTTATCTAATGATTTCATATAATTATTATTAACTAAATCAAAATCATTAATAATGGTTTGTTTATTATTATCAATAGGTAAAATATTGCTATTTTGACTAGCATATTTTATTGCCGCTTCTTGCATAGTCTTTTCAACTATTTCAAAGCTACTACTTCTGCCAGTATTAGCTAAAAATAATATTAATATTAATATTAATATTATTAAACCAATGAAAATTCCTAAATAAATTAAAGTCTTTTTATCTATGTTTTTTAACATATACTCAACTCCTTATTAAAATTATAACAAAAAAAAAATTGTTTTACAATAAAACAATTTTTATATTTTAAAATATTTAATTTAAACCACAAAGACCTGATTGATTTAAAACTCCTACAAAAATAATTTGAATTAGGAAACTTAATAAAAAAATCATTACTGCCGCGATCAATCTTTTAACTAAAGTACCTGTAGCTTTTTTTATATCATCATCTTTACCAGCAAAAACTGCTTTTGCTAAATCAATTGATCCCATTAAAATTAAAGCAATAGGAACAATTATTTTTATTAAATTAATAATTTTATCAACAATATCAACAACTTCTGATAAACCAGATGTATTACAAGTCATTTTCGCTAATATTTGAAATGATTCTAACATTTATATACTCCTCCTTTTGTCTATATCAATTTTATCTATATTTTTATTATTTGTCAATATATTCATATTTATTTACATTTTTTGTGTCAACTAAAATTTAAATGGTCCGATTTTAGGTTTTTCATCTAAAATTTGTTCTTTATTAACAAGTCCTAATTTTTGAATTAATGATAAAATTATACCACTACGACTACGATCATTAATAGGTGGGACGTTATAAAAAACTGATACATTAGCTTCTTTAGCAAAATCAACTACATCTGCTGTAGTCAGCATACTTTTATTTAAAACAATCTTCTTTCCTTGTAATTTATTAAATATAGTTGGATTTCTTTTCATCAATTTATTTAATTTAATGATCGACGGTTCTATTAAATATAAAACATCAGTAAAAATTTCCGTATCCGTGGTTTCATTTAAATCAACTAAAATAATATCATAATCACGATTTTTTAAAATTTCACTGCTTAATGCACTGCGACTAATAGAAATCATATCTTGATCATTAAAATATATTAAATCTCTTTTGCCAAGCTCAATTCCTAAAACTCTTTTATGATAATTATTAGTTAATTCTTTTTTCATTAAATAAAGTAAAGTAGTAGCACCGGCACTATCAGTTATATTTTTAAGGCCTATAACATGATTATTAGATTGTTTATTTATATTAACAACAGGATCTATATTTTGATATTTTGCAACATCTCGGTAACTATTAGGATTATTTAATAAATATTTAACTTGATTGACATCAGTTGCAAAATTATATAATCCAATTGATACTAGTTTTGAATAATATACCTCATTCGCAACTTTAAGATTATTAAGTGGTAGTAGTAACACTATTTTATCAGCATCTATATTCATAACTATATTTCTAATCACATTAATATCTTCATAACCCTTAATAGCTGTAATATCTAAAACCATTTTAGCAAATAAAAAGTTGGTAAAAACATCAGTAAATTCTTTACTGTTATATTGACCATGCATAGTCTTTATTAACTCAATTTCTAAATTGGCTAATAAATTACGATTTTCATTTGTAACTAAAACATTCATACTATCCCCTCTTTATTCTGTTAATTCAATTATCACACTGTTATCTTTGTTCCAATTATCTTGAACTTTACTTAAAATTAAAGGAACAATAAAAGTTACCAACAATAAAATTATGGCAATAACTATTACAATTACAAAAGACATACTCAAATTACCTGTTTTATCCTGCATAAGATACTCCTCTATTTTATAATTATATCTAAAAAAGATAAAAAAAACAATACTATTGAAGGTTTTATTTAATTGTGATAATATTTTATAAGTGAGGTGTATATGAAAAAAATATTTTTAATTCTTTTTTTTATTATTATGATAGGAGGATGTTCTAATCATAACTATTTAAAAGAAATCAATTATAATGAATTTAATTCAATGATGAGAAAAGAAGAATCCTTTATTTTATATGTTGGACAAACAAGTTGTAGTGCTTGTAGTAATTATACTCCTATTTTTACTCAAGTTTTAAAAAATCATGATGTAACTGCTTATTACATTGATTTAAATAATTTAAATGATAATTACACTGCTTTTATAAAAACCATTAACGTTCACTCTACTCCTTCGATTGTTTTTATAAAAGACGGTAAAGAAACATCAACATTACATCGAATTAACGGTTCTGTTTCTTATGAAAAGACTGTTGATAAACTTAAAAACCAAGGCTATATTAAAGAATAAAAAGCATTTATAATGCTTTTTTATATTATATTAAAATTCTCTTCTTCAAAAATACGGTCAAGTTCTTTTTTTATAGCTTCAATATCTCCATAATTTTCAACTGGTTTTAATTCAAAATGTTCCCCTTCACCGGTAATTTGAGCGACATAAATATTAAATAAATTATTATCATCTAAAGAATAATCAGTGTAAATAATGTATGGTTCAAAAAACTCTTCTCCTTCTTCAGGACCAATGAGAGCTAATGTATCACATTCTAATTCTATACCTTCGTGATTTACAATAGTAAATGACATATCCGGTTTTTTCATTTTAATCTCCTTATTTAACATATTTATCTACATAAAAACTATCAAAATTGCTAGCAAAATCTTTACCTTTTTTTAATATTTTGCCTATTTTTGTTTTCTCGAATTTTATAGCATGCCTACTATTCCAAATATAATATGAACTTGCACCAATATAGTAAGCTCCATACATCGAAACATTTACTATAAGCTTAGCAGATACTCCAATTGGGAAAATCATAGCTTTTTTGATTATTTTGTTTTTTGAATCAATAGACTTTTTATCGGTTATAGTTTTAGATGAGGCTTGTTTAAAATTTAAGGCTGTTTTTTTACTTATATTATAATCAGGCTTTGCTATTTTTTCTTTTTTTCTTTCTTTTAATTGATTTTTATGTTCTGTTGTAATTTTATTTACTTCGCTTTTTAAATTATTTTGTTCAACAATATTTCCTTCTCTTTTTTGCCACATATATTGTTTTTTTAAATTAACTAATATTTCTCCTCTTTTCTTAGTTATTGCAACTGAATCTTTTGGAGATTGTTTTAACAAAGAAATCAATTCTAAATCTAATACTTTTTTCTCTTTTTGATAATAATTTATATCTTTCATTTTACTCCTCCAAATAAGTTTTACTTTTATGAGGTTCATCAAATAATAAACAATTATAATTTTGTTGTCTTAATACTTCATAAACCACAATAGCACAACAGTTAGATAAATTTAAAGATCGCACATTATCAGTCATAGGTATTCTAGCAACTCTTTCTAAATTATCTTTTAAAATATTTTTTGGAATACCTGTTGATTCTTTACCGAAAATTAAATATATATTATGTTCATTATTACTGTAATCAAAATCACTATGAGGTCTATGGCCATATCTAGAATAAAAATAATATATTCCGTGATTCTTGTTTATAAAATCTTTATAATTTTCATAAACTTCATAATCTAACTTATCTATATAATTAACACCACTTCTTTTTAGACTAGAATCATCTAATTTAAATCCTAGAGGTTTAATTAAATGTAATTTAGTATTAGTTGCAACACAAGTGCGCATAATGTTTCCTGTATTTGTAGGAATTTCTGGTTCTAATAAAACAATATTAATCATTATTTTGGTCATAATCTTCAATGAAATTTCTTACTTCAACAAAATTAGTTGTTGATTTTATTTTTAAATAATCAACTATTCGTCCATCTCTAAAAACAACAAATATTGGTTAATGATTAATAGCTTTATCGGAATATTTTGAATTAAATTCCTTAAAAAAACTATTTGTATCAATATCAGATAAATTTAAATAAGTAATCTCATTATTATATGTATTATTATCAAGATATCTTTTTAATCTACTTTCAAAATTTCTACAATCACGATTATTTGCTACACACATGTAAATAATAATATTATCATTTTCTTGTAAATAATTATAAATATCTGTTGGTTTTATTTCAGCTATCGTATCTTTAATAATAGGAATGTTTATTTCTTTTTCATATTTTCTTAAATAAAAGCTCCTAATTAATAAAATTATTGATAGTGTAATTAAAAAGTAAACGAGTAATTTTAAATAACTAACAAAGGTAACTCTTTTATTCTCTACTCTTTTTAACATTGTATCACCTAATTATATAATATCATAAAAAATTATTTATTACTATTATTTTACATTAAATAATAAATAAAATCCATAATATTATTGGTGATATAATGATTAAGCAATCTCTTTGGACTGATAATATAAAAGTAAGAGCTTTACATCGATTAAATAAAAATATTAAAACCGATATTTTAATTATCGGAGGCGGAATAGCAGGAATTTCTACAGCTTTTAATTTAAAAAATTCCAACCAACAAATTACTTTAGTGGATAGTTATAAAATAGGTTTTGGTGTTAGTAGTAAAAATACAGGAAAGGTTACTTTCTTTCAAGGATATTATAATAAAATAAAAGATATCTATGATAATGATACTGCTCTTTTGTATTTAAGAAGTCAAAAAGAAGCTATAAAAATAATTAAAAATAATATTTTGAACTATAATATTAAATGTCATTTTAAAGGTACATCTTCTTATCTTTTTGCCGATAGTGAAAAAGGTATAAAGGAATTAGAAAAAGAAGAGGCATTTTTTACAGAAAATAATATTAAAATAACTAACAAGAAGTCGCTTCCTATTAAATTCCCTCTTATTAAAGCTATATCCTTGGCTAACACTGCTGTTTTTCATCCTGTTAAATATATTTTAGCTTTAAAAGAAGAATTAAGGAAGAAAAAGAATATTAAATTATATGAAAATACTCCGATTATTAAAGTGAAAAAAACAGCTAATGGTTATATTGCCTACACAGAAAAATATACAATTGAAACTAATAAAATTATATTGTGTTGCCATTATCCTTTTTCTATTATAGATGGTTATATTCCCTTTAAAACTACAGTCGAAAAATCTTTTTTAACAGCTTCTAAAACTAGTAAACCTAAAAGTTTTTCGGCAATTAATATGGATTCTTCAACATATTCTATTAGTTATTTTGATGATGAAGATGATTATATTCTTTTTTTAAGCAATTCTAATTCATTAAATAAAAATATGGATAACGAAAAGAAATATCAAGATCACATTAATTTAGCTAAAGAATATTTTGATCATGTAAACTATGCGTGGTCAAATCATGATATTATAACTAGTGATTATTTACCTTTTATTGGAGCTCTAAATAAAAATCTTTTTATAGCTACAGGATTTAATACTTGGGGAATGACTAACGGTGTCATAGCAGGAAAGTTATTAAGTGATCTCTTGTTAAATAAAGATAATAATTATATTAATTTATTTAATCCTAAACGAAGTCTTAATATTAAAGTTCTTTCTTATAATATTAAAAATGGTTTAAATTATATTAATAGTAAATTAAATAATTCTATAGAACCAAGCCCTAAAGTTGAAATAATAGAATATCAAGGAGAAAAATATGGAGTATATACAGATGAGAATAAAAAAAGACATTATGTTAAAAACATATGCCCACATATGAAATGTAATTTAATATTTAATAATGTAGAAAAGACTTGGGATTGTGCTTGTCATGGTTCAAGATTTGATATAGATGGCAACGTTATTCAAGGACCAGCTGTTGATAATATTAAATAACATTTATAAAGACCATATTTCACCTTCTGGTTTTATTTCAAAAGTTAATAACTCTTTTGTAATAGGATGATAAAATGATAAACCATTAGCAAATAATGCTATTGGTTTTTT